>CACZTF010000116.1 GCA_902784025.1 uncultured Lachnospiraceae bacterium | reverse complement strand
TTCACAGTAGAGGTTCCTTCAAATTCCGATGCAGAACTTCCGCACGCCGTAAGAGAAACCGCCGCCGCCGCTGCTGCAATAAAACCAGTTATGATCTTTATCTTTTTCATTGTTCCGTAACCTTCTTTCTTATTTGTAATAACTTTGATAAAAACACAATGTTATACTTATAACACAAATATAAAAAAAAATGAATACCATTCACAAAAACTTCAGAAGACAGATGGTATTTATACAGTTCTTTTATATCTCTCCCCTGGTGTTGTGTATATTGTTTTTGATGACATCTTTTATTCTTTGTGATATCATGTTACGATATTACTTCGTATTAATTATGAAAATCCACTAAACAAACATATTTACAATGATAAAGACCAAACTATTTTTCAGAACACTTTTTTTTACAACGGCTGTCACATCAGCAGCTGTGATCTTTGCCGGATGCAGTGCAGGCACAGATAATACCGGCATTACATACGAAGCCCTTCAGGAAGAACCAGGTCCTTATTCCGTATATGCTTTCAGAGCCGATCCGGTAACGGTAAATGCTTTCAAGCTGGATACTCTGGTATCCGTAAGTGTTTATCAGGATATTGAGGAATCTTATCTTAATGATATCATAGAGCTTTGTGACTATTATGAAGATATGTTTTCAATGCACAAAGAAGGAGGAGCATTATACATGCTCAACGAAGGAAAGACAGATAAGGTGCCGGCTGAGCTGGGAAACCTGATAAAAGAAGCTCTGGAGTGGTCCGCCAGGACAGATGGCCGCTTTCAGATATCAATCGGACGTGTTTCCGAATTGTGGGATTTTACATCAGGCAGCACTAACATACCTTCAGACGGATCGATAAAAGAAGCTCTAAAAACAGTAGATGATTCAAAGATAAAAGTTCATCCCGGAAACAACAGCTACGATGATATGAGAGTTGAAAAACCTGAAGGAACTAAAATAGACCTGGGGGCTGTTGCCAAAGGATATATCGCAGATAAGATCAAAGAAAAACTTATATCAAAAGGGATCACCAGTGCTGTTATCAATCTTGGGGGTAACATCCTTTGTGTCGGTGATAAAAACGGCGAGCCCTTCAGGATCGGTATACGTAAGCCGTTCGCCCCTGAAACTGACACACTTCTGATACTGAATCTTAAAGACTGTTCTGCCATATCTTCCGGAATATCAGAACGGTATTTTGAGAAAGACGGTCATATTTACCATCATATCTTAAACCCGAAGACGGGTTATCCTTATGAAAATGAGCTGTGGCAGAGCACTGTCATTTCAAACGATTCTCTTACAGGTGATATCCTAAGTACCGTCACTTTTACCATGGGACCACAAAAAGCCCTCGATCTGAGTGATGATCTTCCTGATATACAGTTAATACTGGTAAAAAATGACCTTTCTATTTTAAAAAGTGAAGGGACCGATGCTTTGATCAACTAAGCGGAGAAAATATATGAAGATATTATCGATCATACGAACAATAATATGCCTTGCTTTTGTCGCTTTTTTCATGCTCAGCGGTCCGGTACTTTTCCCTGTTGAGTATTTCATCAGACGAAAAAATGAAAAAAAAGCTCTTGCTTTCAGTGTTGCCGTAACAAACTGGGGATTCAGGTGTGTGACAACTCTCACCGGCTCAAAGGTGACTGTCAGAGGCAGGGAAAACATACCTGATGAACCTGTCCTTTTTGCCGGCAATCACCGAAGCTATTTTGATCTGATAGCCGGATATTATAATTTTCCGTTCCATACTTCCATAATTTCAAAAGTTGGACTAAAAAAGGTACCGACCATAGGCGGTTGGATGAAAAGGATCAAATGCCTGTTCATAGAACAAAATAATCTGCGTCAGGGCATGCAGATGGTGCTGGATGCACAGGCGCTCATAAAAAACGGGTCTAATGTACTGATCTTTCCCGAAGGCACACGTAACAAAGGGGAAGGAGTAGGCGAGATCCACGGCGGGAGCCTGAAGATCGCGACCAAGCCCGGCTTTAAAATAGTTCCTGTTGTATTTACCCATACCAGAGAAATTTTTGAAAAACAGTTTCCCCTGGTAAGGCCGCAGCATGTTACCATAGAGTTTTTGAAACCTTTGGATACTTCGAACATGTCCCGTGAGGAACAAAAACAACTGCCGGAGGAATTAAGAAATATACTTCTTTATACATTTGAAAAGAACAACCATAATGTGCTATAATGTTTCGAGTTTTTTTCAAAAACATTTACTTATAAATATACGGAGGAACATATCATGCCGCCCATTTATCTGATAATAATGCTTATAGGAGCAATCGCTGCATTTATTGCAGTTATCATATATTACTTCACCAAAGGAAAAAAGCTCAGGCAGCAGCGTGAAGAAAACGAACAATTCATGAGTGAACACAAGCAGCACTTCGACCTTTACATTTTGGACAAAAAAACTATGCCTATAAATGAATCAGGTCTTCCGAAGTCTGTTATGTATTCAGTTTCAAAAAGACAGCAGAAAAAGAAGATGCCCATCGTAAAAGCCAAATACGGACCTAACATCCTGACTCTGGTTGCTGAGAAAGAGGTATTT
>CACZTF010000115.1 GCA_902784025.1 uncultured Lachnospiraceae bacterium | reverse complement strand
TTCAATATGATGATGATTGTAGATATTTCCGGTTCTTCTGAAGATTTTAATGTTTTGAGTGAACATCTTGAAAGCTTAGGTAAAGATATTGGCGTTACGGTAAAGTGCCAGAGAGAAGAAATATTTGATATGATGCACAGGTTATGATCTTATCATTATAGCTTTTGATCATTATTATAAAAAAATATAAATATTACTTAAACAGATCGGAGAAACTATGATAAACATATTTGAAGTTGCAGAAACAAATAAGATGATAGAGCAGAAAAATCTTGATGTGCGTACTATAACCATGGGTATAAGCCTTCTTGACTGCATTTCAGATGATGTTGACATATTATGTGACAACATTTATAAAAAAATAGTTAATAAAGCCGGAAGATTAGTGGAAACAGGTGAACAGCTCGAGAGGGAATTTGGTATACCTATCGTAAATAAGCGTGTTTCCGTTACGCCAATAGCAACTGTCGGAAGTGCCTGCGCAAACAATACTCAAGATTATGTAAGGATAGCGCTGGCACTGGATAAAGCAGCAGAACATATAGGAGTAAACTTTATTGGTGGTTTTTCTGCAATAGTTTCAAAGGGTAGTACTGAAGCTGAAGATATCTTTATGCGCTCAATTCCTGAAGCACTATCAGCTACAGAATATATCTGTTCATCTGTTAATGTAGGTTCTACAAAGACTGGAATAAATATGGATGCAGTACGTTTAATGGGAGAAATGATAAAGGAAACTGCTGAAAAAACCGGCGACAATGATTCCATAGGTTGTGCAAAGCTGGTTGTTTTGTGTAATGCTCCGGATGATAATCCTTTTATGGCCGGAGCATTTCACGGTATATCTGAGCCTGATGTCGTCATACATGTAGGTGTCAGCGGTCCCGGTGTTGTAAAATATGCATTAGAAAATAAGCAGACTGCGGATTTCAGAGAACTTTGTGATATCATCAAAAAAACTGCCTTTAAGATAACACGAGTGGGGCAGCTGGTGTCACAGGAGGCAGCAAAAAGACTTGATGCTAAGCCTGGCATACTTGACCTGTCTCTTGCTCCCACCCCTGCGGTTGGTGACAGTGTTGCAGATATATTAAAAGCAATAGGAGTAGAGCACCCCGGTGCTCCGGGGACTACAGCTGCACTGGCACTGTTAAACGATCAGGTAAAGAAAGGCGGTGTGATGGCTTCATCTTATGTTGGTGGGCTTAGCGGGGCTTTTATTCCCGTAAGTGAAGATCAGGGAATGATAGATGCCGTAAATGCAGGAGCCTTGTCTGTTGAAAAATTAGAGGCTATGACTTGTGTATGTTCTGTCGGTCTGGATATGATAGCTGTACCCGGCGATACATCTGCTGCAAGTATTTCAGGGATAATCGCTGATGAAGCTGCAATAGGTATGGTAAACCAGAAAACTACTGCCGTAAGGATCATCCCTGTTGCAGGTAAAGATGTTGGTGATACTGTTGAATTTGGCGGTCTTCTCGGATATGCTCCGGTCATGCCTGTAAACCGTTTCGGTTGTTCTGATTTCATAAAAAGAGAGGGCAGGATACCTGCCCCCATTCATAGTTTTAAAAACTGATCCGGATCATAATTGATCAAATATTGGCTTCGCTGCCTGTAAAACCGCGGCCTTTAATGTATATTCCTTTTTGGAATTCATTTTGTACATTTTCACCATATATCTCCCAAAGAATGAGATTATATATATCTGCAGCGAATACATCTGCTGTAAGAATATCTTCTAAACCTGCCGTTTTTGTAATGATAGGAACAACGCAGGTCTTTTTTATCTGATTAAGATATTCCATACCTTTTTCATCAAGAGCTAATATACGCAGATATCCTATCTTTAACTCATCAGACCGGTCAAGTACCGGATTCAGATCAGGATCGAAGACTTTAGCTCCGTCTATTTCTTGTATAACAATGGCATCATCAGCTTTGTTAGTCTTAATATCCAGTATTATACGGAATATCGCTCTTGAAATAGCTTTATATGTGTTAGACTTATCCTTTAATACTTCTATATACTCACCAATATCATAATTTTTATCGTATTTATTTATCATACGATTAGCAAGATCATAACTTATACCTTCATATCTGCAAAGAAGCTCAACAGCTTTTTTCTTATTGTAATTCGAATCTTTGATGATGCTGCGCATCTTTATATTAAAAAGTTCATTAAAATCATCTTTAAAAACAGGCATCTTATGTTCAAGAGTTTCTTTAAAGGTATCTATCGCTTCTGAAGGAATAAACCTGATCATATTTTCCATGATCTCATCTGTTTTCTCTATAAGGTCTTCATAAGAATCATTATTATCTTCATCTGTAGAAAAAGAGTCTATCAATGCATAATATTTGCGCAGCTCTTGTCTGATGGCTTCTGAAGAAGCAAGAAGAGTGGTACCGTCATCAGAATATAATCTATCTCCGGCTTTTTGCGTAGAATAGTCCCTGTATCCACTGTCATGATCGTCATATGCATCTGTTTCATCATCGTAAAAAACAGCATTATACGCCATGCCTTCTCTTTTATAAGTATAAGGTGTTATAGTGGATGCATTTCTTTTGATCGCTTTAATATATTCGATAGCCAGTATATTGTTAGGAGACGATAAGATATCATGCAGTTCTTCCGAATCCATAATATGAAGACTTGCTATAGCATTTTCTCTTGCGACAGGAAATGATACACCGGACTTTAATTCTTTTTTTAATGCTAACTGATATTTATCCGGCTCGCTTGCAAGTACACTTGCGATCTCTGACAGCCTGCGAATATTTCCGGTTTCCGAACCAAAACAAACAGAATCAGCCTGAAGTGCATTCAGAGCCAGTATTCCTCCGGTGGCAAATTTTTCTGCGGATCCGAGAGCAAATTCTACAGGCATTTCAATGACAAGATTTACTCCGGAATCAACAGCCATCTTTGCTCTTGTATACTTATCTGTGATAGCAGGTTCGCCGCGCTGAACAAAATTACCGCTCATAACAGCTACTGAAACATCTGCTCCTGTTAGTTCCATCGCTCTTTTTAAATGTATCATATGACCGTTATGAAGCGGATTATATTCCGTTATAAGACCTACTGCTTTCATATATGCCTCCCTAAAATCTTTTATATACATGATACCATAAAATTTCGTCTTGTTAAATAAAGTTTTTTAAAGTATAATGCAAGATAAATATATTTTAAAAGGAGCTTTAGAATGGGTTTTATAGATAATATCAAAGAACAGGCCAAAAAAAACAAAAAGACCATTGTTTTACCTGAATCCATGGATAAAAGAACATATGAAGCAGCCGAAAAGATCTTAAAAGAGGATATAGCCGATATTATTATAATCGGTACTCCTGAAGAAATTGAAAAATACAGTGACGGACATGATATCAGTTCTGCAACCGTTATCAATCCGCTTACTGATGAAAGAAGACAGAAGTATATAGATAAGTTTGTTGAACTTCGCGGTCATAAAGGAGTTACTGCGGATATAGCTGATGATTTTATTTCTAAGGATTACATGTATTTTGCTGCACTTATGTGTAAGTGCAATGATGCAGACGGTGCTGTATCCGGAGCATGTCATTCTACAGCAGATACACTTCGTCCGTGTTTACAGATAATCAAAACGAAACCCGGAACAAAGCTCGTATCAGCTTTTTTCCTGATGGAGGTTCCTGACTGTAGTTATGGCGACAACGGACTTATGCTTTTCGCTGACTGCGCTCTCAATTTTAATCCAAATGCGGATGAACTTGCTTCTATAGCGATCAGCTCTGCTGAATCATACAGGGCATTTACCGGAAATGATCCTAGAGTAGCAATGCTTTCTTATTCTACACACGGTTCTGCAAGCCATGATGATGTGACTAAAGTTCAGGAGGCTGTACGAATGGCAAAAGCGGAACACCCGGATTATGCCATAGATGGCGAACTGCAGCTTGATGCAGCTATAGATCCCGGAGTTGCCGCTATAAAGGTAAAGGATTCATGCGTTGCAGGAAAAGCAAATGTACTGGTATTCCCTAATCTGGATTCAGGTAACATAGGATACAAACTTGTTCAAAGGTTAGCAAAAGCAAAGGCATATGGTCCTGTTTTACAAGGTATCGCAATGCCTGTTAATGACCTCTCACGAGGATGTTCTGCAGAAGATATTGTAGGTGTAGTAGCACTTACTGCAGTTCAGGCTCAGAATATTTAATATCAGGAGAATTAATATGAATATACTTGTAATAAACTGCGGAAGCTCATCTCTAAAATATCAGCTTATCAGAATGGAAGATGAGTTCGTTCTTGCCAAAGGTAGTGTGACAAGAATCGGGATAATGGGCTCCGAGCTTGTTCACAAGCCTTCTAATAAAGAGGTGTTTGATATGAAAACACCTATTAAGACACATGCTGTAGCTATTCGTCTGGTGTTGCAGGCTCTTTTCGATAAGGAACATGGCGTTATTGAAAGTGAAAAAGACATAGCATGTATCGGCCATCGTGTTCTTCATGGCGGTACCAAATACAGAGCAGCAGCATTTGTAAATGAAGATGTTAAAAACATAATAAAAAGTCATATTGAACTTGGACCGCTGCATAATCCCGCAAATCTTATCGGTATAGATGCCTGCGAACATAACTTATCTACAGTGCCTAATGCAGCTGTTTTTGATACAGGATACGGTACGACAATGGAGCCTAAAGCTTATCTGTATGCCATTCCCAGAGAGTACTATGATAAATATCATGTAAGACGTTTTGGGTTCCATGGAACCAGCCATAGCTACGTTTCAAAAAGAACAATGGAACTTGTGGGGCTGGACAGGGATAATTCAAAGATCATCGTATGTCATCTTGGTAACGGCTCATCTATATCAGCAACCCAGGATGGTAACTGCGTTGATACATCCATGGGTCTTACACCTCTTGAAGGCCTTCCTATGGGAACTCGCAGCGGAGATCTTGATCCTGCTATTCTTGAATATATTTGCAGAAGAGAGAAAAAATCCATTCAGGATATGCTCTATATCCTGAATCACAAATCCGGAGTTTTCGGATTAAGCAACGGTCTTTCAAGTGATTTCAGGGATCTAAGAGCTGCTGCTGAAAGAGGTGACAGGGTAGCAGCTGAAACACTGGATGTATTTGCATACAGGATCATTAAATACATTGGTGCATATGCTGCTGCTATGAATGGAGTAGATGCTATCACACTGACGGGAGGCATTGGTGAAAATGCTACCTGGCTGCGACCTATGATATTTGATAATCTGAGATATCTTGGTGTTAAGATGGATCTTGAAAAGATGGAAAATACAGTGGGCAAAGAAATGATAATCTCTGCTCCTGATTCAAAGGTAACAGTCAGTGTTATACCTACAAACGAAGAGCTTGCGATAGCAAGAGAGTGCAAGCGTCTTCTTGAAGAAACTACATAATAATATAACATAACGTAAAAATATTGATAAAATAACTTGACAAAATATTTATACAGTTATAAAATAACTAAATGTGTGCTTGGATATAATGCATATTAATATATAAGGAGGTGTTGAAATGTCTATTTGTCCCAAGAATAAATCTTCTAAATCCAGAAGAGATAAGAGGAGAGCTAACTGGAAGATGACCGCTCCTACACTTGTAAGATGTAGCAGATGCGGTGCACTTATGGCACCTCATAGAGTATGTCTTACGTGCGGAACATATAATAAGCGTGAGATAATCGCTGTTGATGCTGAATGATCCTGTGATCATCGCATTTGTTTTTAGACCGGT
This sequence comes from uncultured Lachnospiraceae bacterium, assembly GCA_902784025.1. GTDB lineage: Bacteria > Bacillota > Clostridia > Lachnospirales > Lachnospiraceae > UBA4285. Next base: position 1,832 of record CACZTF010000115.1, on the reverse strand, counting down.
ATCATACCGGTTTTTTTATTATTCTTTTTATGATATACTGTGACTTATGAATATATCAGACTTTTTCCCAATGTGGGACAGTTTTTCAGAAAAAGAAAAATCTATTTTAGAGAATAAAGCAGTATTAAAAAAAGCCGAAGCAAATACATTCCTATATGACAGTGATGAAACCTGCAGCGGCCTTATTTTTGTGTGTTCAGGACAACTTCGCGCCTTTTATACTTCAGAAAGCGGCAGAGAGATCACTCTCTATCGTCTTTTAGAAGGAGATATATGTATATTAAAAGCTTCTTGTATAATCAATAGTTTACAATTTGATATAAGTATAAGTGCCGAAAAAAATACAGTTTTTTATGTTTTGCCTCCTGAAAGTTATAAAACACTTATGGAAAGTTCTATAGAAATATCAAGATATACTAATGAGATTATAGCCGGTCGGATGTCTGATATAATATGGCTTATGGATCAGATAATGTGGCAGTCTTTTGATAAAAGACTTGCATCTTTTCTTTTAGAAGAGAGTGCGCTTGATGAGTCAAATACGATAAACATAACACATGAGACCATCGCCAATCATATGGGAACAGCTCGTGAGGTCGTTACCAGAATGCTTAAGTATTTCAGATCTGAAGGTTATATTAAGCTATCCAGAGGTACAATTACCATAACAGATCGTGCAGGACTGATGTCTCTTTAAAAGAGAGTCTGTTATTTTAATGATTTTATTTGACTATTTCACCATTCCATGTATTAATACCACCGAATTCATAAACGTTTTTATAACCCATATCGGCAAGTTTTTGAGAGGCCTGTTTGCTTCTGTTACCACTTCTGCAATAAACAAGAATGGTCTGGTCTTTGTCCGGCAGTTCACTTGATATTTTTTCTGTTATGCTTTCATTTGGAATACATACAGCGTCCGGAATATGCCCTCCGGCATATTCTTCCTCCGTTCTTACGTCCAGGATTATTATATCTTTTTCGTTTCCTATCATTTTTTTCGCTTCATCCTGTGTGATCTGCTTATAGCTTGTTTTTGAATCCGATGTGTTATCATTACTTTCCGATACACTTGTGATCTCGTCAGTATTTTTTTGTGAGGTATCTGACGCAGTACATCCTGCAAACGATAGCCCGGATAATAATACTACGATCAATATACTTATTTTCTTTTTCATAATGCAATCATCCTTTTATTTATCCATTCCGCAGGGGAAAGTGTTTTTGGCTGCAATTTCTTCGTTTTTTAGCATACTTAATAATCTGTAGCCTCCGGCAAAATTATATGTTTTAAATCCATGTCCTGATAGTATCCTGCATGAAATATAGCTTCTAAGACCGCTTTGACACATTACATAAACAGGTTTATCTATTGGTATTTCATTTATTCTTTCTCTTAATTCATCAACAGGAATATTAACAAAACCGTCAACATGTCCCCGGTCATATTCAGCAGGTGTTCGTGTATCCAGCAATGTTATATTACTATTATCCGTAAGATTATCTAAATCCTCATAGAAAAACTGGTCCATAATACCTGTTTTGATATTTTCTATCATAAATCCGGCCATGTTTACAGGATCCTTGGCAGATGAGTAGGGTGGTGCATATGCAAGATCAAGTTCTTTTAATTTTGATGCTTTTATGCCGGAATACATTGCAGTAGACAGTACATCAATACGCTTATCCACACCGCCGTATCCTGCTATTTGTGCTCCTAAAAGTTTATCGCTATCTTTATCAAATATAACTTTCATGGTCATAACACTTCCGCCCGGATAATATCCTGCATGCTCAGCCGGTGAAAGTATTACTTTTCCTGCGTTTATTCC
>CACZTF010000114.1 GCA_902784025.1 uncultured Lachnospiraceae bacterium | reverse complement strand
GAATAGAGTTCCAGAATTCTTTCATGTCGTCTTCCTCCTTTTCGTGCATGAAAAAAACAGCAATCACTATGACTGCTGCCTTAATGCTTTCTTTCATTATTCTCTTTAAATGTTGTAATACTCCCTCGGCCTGCTGCCGGAAGTGCCTTCCCCGGATGAATACTTCTGAAGGATGCCAATGATAGCATCCGTACTGTCGTAGCGGTCTACCAGCTTATAACAATCCACATACTGGTCAAAATAAATAAGATCTTCAGGTTCGATGACAGAAGAATTCTGTTTCCCCTCCATAAGGATTGCATTACAGCTTCTGCATGCCTGTTCTGATTCCTTACGATATGCTTCTGCATCATCCGTCTTGATAAACCAATGAGCATCGTGCCATTTGCAATCATAGTAGCATCCGCTGTTGCAGATCATGACATATCTGTATCTCTGCGGTAGGAGTTGCAAGGAATCCAGATGTCTACTGAACCAATGAAACAGGACGATACGATCATACATATCGAACCTTCCATCCTGCAATTCCTGAAGCGTCAGCGCCCTTGTGACTGAAAGCGTCAGCTTTACCTCCGGATATGCCTCGTGGATCTCTGCCGCCAACTTGTCATCATTCAATATGAAACCATGAATTCCCAGATCACGATATTTCTTGATCATCTCCATATTGGCATTCCTCTGTGCGAGTATGCTGACAGGAATTCCAAGCGAAAGCAGTTCTTTCATCCTGCTTTCATACTCTTCATAGGTCCTTGGATAATCATCGCGAAAAGTAATATCAAACCTTGTGTTGTCGCAGTCATCTTTCCATGCAGCTGCATAGATGCTGTCGATATATGGGATAAGATCCTGTCTGGCAGCGAGCTCTCCCGGAAATCCCTTGTCCAAGTTGTATGGTATTTCAAATCTTCTCATGACTCCTCCGTTTCCGTCAGCGTATAGGTGACTTTCATCGTCTTGTCTGCCGTCTTTATGACCGGCGCAGACAGATTGTTGATAGTGGCAAGATACGGAGTATAAAGATACATTTCCTTCCTGAACTTCCAGCCATAATAGCTGTAGAAGAATTCCTGATACGCATAGGTCTTATATCTGGAAATCACCCTGTGGCCCCACTGCTCACCATCGGGATAAGTATCCTTTCCACGGACATATAACTTCGGCTCACCATTGAAGTAATACCAGCCGTTGATGACCACATCGTCATCCACGCAGAAAGTATTTTGCTGATTGTTGCTATAAGAAGCATTCGGCACTACTTCTACATTGGCAACATTAGTCGTATCAAGACGGTAAACCGTGGTACCTATAGCAAACATCAGATATTTCCCACTCATGCCGATGTTATAGATATCTGAAGTGCCGGAAGGAAGGACTATCGCCTGCGTTGTGCATCGGTTTCCGCTGATTTTGTCCAGAAAGAAATCAAATCCTGTACGGCTATACTGTTCAGAGCCATAACTCATTCCTGTATACTGTCGGTTCTCTCTTCTTGCGATGCCATACCAATTTCCATCTGCAGCATGGAACAGATAATCCTGTCTCGTTGTGTTATTCCAAAAAGGCTCATCCGTACCATCCTTGCTGCCGCCAGTGAAATGCGTCCAATATGGATAATGGTTCAGCTCAATGGATGTTTCCTCTGTAGCTTCTGTTTCCATCTGCATATAAGTACGTACCATGAGTCTTGCATGAATATAATCCTCCGGCACTCTTCGTAAAGTAACCGAAGTCTCATTATTGATCGCTACCATCTCCAGGCGATACCCTTCTTTAAGATACGTCCTATGGTTGTGCCGGTAGCTATCCGCATTTGATATGTCGTAAACAACCACATCGCCCTTCAAACGGACAAAATAGTTATTGGCATACTTACATCCTCGCCCAGCAAGAATATTCGTGAGGCAGATTGCAGAAATAGTACCGTTAGCCTGTGAAGTGGCAAAATCCCAGACATACTTGTATCCGCCATCCACAGCCTTACTTTCTGTCAAGTTTCTGCTGCCCCTCTGCACATCTTCCGTGGTATTGACGTCATTTGATGCGTAGCCAACCAGCGGATTATCCAGTGGAGCGTAGATAACGGATGGATCTTCCTCAATGGTATCCTGATATAAAAGGATTCCACCCGTAAGCCTCGAATATATAGGCAGAAGCCATGCATCACCGCTTTGACCGTCCAGCTGCGGATTGTCATACATCGTTCCCTGGAGATTCGTGTTCAGCACATCAGCAATCGCCTCTGTCACAAGGTTTTCATCCTCATATATTTCTTTCTCACCGGTACGTACATCAGTAAGTTCTATAACACTTTTTCCTTTAAGCATTTTCATTCCTCCCTGTTCAGATAATCCGTTGTCACAGATCTGATATACCCGTCAGCACCACTGATAACAAATCTGTACTTCAACTGCCCTGTAACCGCTTTCTGACTCCATGCATCTGCACTGATCGATTCGATAGCCGCTTTTGACATGCCCGAATCTTCCTCAGAAAGCTGTCCCCATGCATCGTTGATATATGCCCACCAGGTTTCCCCGTTATCAAAAGACACCGCAAATATCACTGCATCATCACAATCCGCTATCACTTTCTCAATACCAATAATGGATGCATCGGACATATCAATGTTCTCCGAATACACAATCTGCGGTTTTGGGATTCCCGTGATAGATGCAGTGAACGGAGGAAATGGATTCTCAGAATCATGCCAGTAAAGAATCGTAGGATCTGTGAGTCCAAGAAGGAGGCTTCCATCGGGTACATCCTGAATTCCATATGTTTCAAAAACCTCTGCGGTCAGTTCTGTTTCATTTAGTTTTAGTAATGCACCATCCTCTTCGGTATAGAGATCTCCGCTTGCATCCGTTATCAGGTATCGTCTGTTATATGGATCAAGCAGCACGATTGGTTCATCTGACTTCACAAATACAAGGCCGTCGGCATCCTGATGAAGGAAATAAACATATCCCCCTGCCATCGGTGTAAACCGGATGGTAGACGAAGACATTACAAGTGCCGACTCGCCCATGTAAGAAGGATTGGTAGGAATAGCATCAAAATGAACAACTATGTCTCCCGTATCCAAAAGAAGCATATCCCAGACCAGCTTGGCATCTTCTGTTTTCACACTGTACTGTGCGTAACCCTCCCAGCGGACTCTCAGGAATTTGTAATAATTGTAAATTGTTCCTTCTTCCCTGCGGACCGTCCATGACATGGCATCTCTTCTGCAAACCTTCAGCTGTTCTTCATTCGTACCTATGCCCATCCATGAGTTTCCGTTTACATAGATATTTCCGGCAACAACACCGTTATATTTGAACCACGAAACACCTCTGACAGTATCCGTCCCACTATCATTTCCGGAATTGTTTCGGATGATCTCCATATTGTCCGTATCAGCGAGAAGCTCTTTAATAGAGAAATAATCAGCCACTTGTTACCTCCAATCCTGTCACTGACTCAAACGATGTAAGGCCAAGAGAATAAGACACAAGCCTTCCCTGGTCAATTGCCATATCATCGCCTTCGATGACATTTTCAAATTCCGTCTTTATCCTGAGATTTCCAACTATCCGTTCCAGATAGGCAGTGTCTGATATCCTTTTTGCCCTCAGTATGCTGCCGTTGATAAATGGTTCGGTATGGAAAGGGTGCACCGTGATCCCGGTAAGAGACACGAAATCTCCTGTACAGATCACAAGCGAATCCATTCTTCCGCGGTTCAACTTCTGCTCTGTACCGCCTTCAATCTCAAACGACTCCCGGAGATCAAACTGCGTTACGTCTTCAACGTATTTATGGTTGTATTCCATCTTCCTCTTGTCGCTGACATCAATAACGTCATGCACGACCGGAGCAAAGACCCTCAGATTATCAGAAAGCGTAAGAAGCGGCATTCCGCTCATCAGTATGTCAGAAATCCTATCTGCAGCTCCTGTCTGAGTCGGAATATAAAATCCTGTTTCCACCTCTTCCGAAAAAGCAAAATGCTTCATTCCCTCAAAGAGAAGCACAGTCATATCATCGCTTGCCGTGATTCTTCCATCCCATCTATCCTGCGCTCCAAGGCCCTGACCAGTTATCGATGCGATAATACACTGCGCATCAATAATTGCAGATCCCGGTGCTACAGAAATCCAAACCTCAAATGTATGCAGCATCTTTTCCTGCATATCGAGAAGCGGATAAAAGAGATTAAAAACGTGCTTCCCGCTATGCCACGTTTCGGTTGGATGGAATTCGGCAATCTCAGTACCGTCCTTCACATAAGTGACTGTAACAATAGACTGTCCGTCCTCTACCCAAGAAGCAGGAACCGTAACGCTTGTATCAAGATCCTGCTCCGGCGCAAGAACTGTACCTTCTTTATCATCTATTTCAGGAAGGTGTGTGGTTCCTGTTCCTTCTGCAGAAATAGCTCGTGTATCCTCCGGTGCCGCTACATTCATAAGGATTGCAGCCTTAAACTCACAATCTGTCTCTTCCTGGGTGGCATACTCGATTTGAATAATGAGCGTCTTTTCTTCTCCGAGGGTATACGCCTGCGAATTCATAAAGGAGTAAGTCGCCATTTTTGTGGTCTCAACAGAGTTGATAAGTCCCGTAATATCCTTATCATTTTTACTCTTTGCTTCTGCGAGACGCGGATTCTTACCGACACATTTTAGTGTGCACTTTCCATTTATTTTTATTTCAATCGATGTGATAGCCGCCATCTTCGTCTCATCCGCCTGGCCTCCGGAGAACGTAAGAATATCTCCAGGGTCAAGCGCCGGATCTCCGATCGTCTCAGAATCAAATGGCACGTAGCTTATCACAGCAACCGTATTTAGAATATTCGTTAATATTCGCTTCCTGACTTCATCTAAGCCAAACTGCAAAAGCGGATTTGTTTCCAGATTCATAGTCAGGCCATCATCCGGCTCAAGAGAATAATACTCGGCCGTATTTGTTCGTCTGTTGGTAGAACTTATCGCTGTATATCTGGTGACAAAATCAGAGAAGCTGCTGGAAAAACGATGCGTATTGTTTACCATGCGCACCGGTGTATTTCCATATTGAATTAGTTCCAGCTTTCCCTCGCGATTTATAAGAGCAAAACAGCCCAATGCCTGCGATAGATAATGCAAAAAGTCGCGCCAGGTCTCGATATCATTATCAGGATAAACACCAAGAAGTTCTGTCCCATTCGGGAGTGCTTCAATTTCCTCCTGTGTCTGGGCAAGCTCCACCCCACATCCGGTTGCCATCACAGATAAAAAGTCATATGGATATCCGCTGGACTGCGCCTCACTGTATGCCTTTTCAAAATTCAGCATGGCGTCATAGGCCTTAAGCTCTAACGTTTTAATCTTTCTGTTTGCCTCAGCCACATAAAAGGTGCCCATCGGAACATCTTCTACGGTGCCTTCCGGAAGATT
>CACZTF010000113.1 GCA_902784025.1 uncultured Lachnospiraceae bacterium | reverse complement strand
TCGTCAGATTAAAGTAATTCAAAGCTTCATCAAGCGAAAGAAGAAAAATCTTATCAATCGTATCATTTCCGCCATTAGTTCCCCATATAGGATTATCATTATTTTTTACATCAGTATTCTCGATTATCTTTTGCTCGTCTGCGGAAAAAGCCATATTATAAAAATCGCCATTCAACCAGGAGCGAAGCGAACAGGTTTCCCATGTGATTCCTTCTTGTTCATCACTGTACAGCTTATTATCTAAGCAATATTTACTGATGATAAAAGCTTTATTATCCTTTACATCAAGTACCTGCCACTCAATAGGTTTATTAGTCCCGTCTGTTTCCTGCGGATAGTTTCCAAATGTAATCACATCTCCGACTTTCAGATCTGTCGGTATTATATGTGTGATTTCTGCCGATGTAGTTGTTTCTTCTGCCGTTAATGTTGTTTCTGCAGGCTGAGTAGTGCTTGCTCCACAACCTGCCATGATTGTGCCGGCTGTGAGGCATGTCATTCCAATAAATAACGCCTTCTTCATTGTTCATTCCTCCATTTTATAAAAACTTTTGACCGGGTATTATGTTACTTTTAATAACATTTTATTTTTACACATGTGCTTTGTCAATCAATTTTTTCATAAAGCTACTAACACACACTCAACAACCTTTGTTCTTTTGAGAACACCTTTCTCATAGCACCTCGTACAAAGCGGATGGTTATTGAGGAATACAAGCCTTTCTTTATGCTATCGATTATAATAGCCTCATTAATACTACAGGGCTATGCAGTTTTAGGAAGTATTAGGAAAGATCCAGGGTTACATATAAAAAATGGCTCAAAGAAACTCTCTGAACCATTTTTACCATTATATATTTCCATAGCCATGGCAGTTTGAACATATCTCCGATGTACCACCAAAATGTCCAGCCCCGGCACATCCACTACACATTTGCCACTGACCTTGCCAACCCATTATGTTGTCATAATATGCGTTGGGGATATATTGCTGACCAGTACCGCCACATATTCCACACACACTACCACCAGTATAGATGGTTCCGCTCCCACCACAATTACTGCAATATGTCTTCTGTATAACTTCTTCAGAATTATACAGTTTATCTCCTATTTTTTTAAACCCCATTGATATTGTAGCTTCAGTGGTTTGTGCCAAGTAGCAATCATTTCCTAAATCTTTTATGTTCCAGCTTTTGTAAGGTGCTATTAGATTCAGATTCTCGTCGGATAATACACCACCGTCTGCTACCATACTTTTTCTGTCATCTGAATTCTTGTATTCTTCCAACCACTTGTTTATATCATCAGATGTTACCGTCGATGTCTGAATCTCTGTCGTGGTCTCAGTCGGCTCTTCTACTGTTGTAGTTTCTTCTGTTTTAGTAGTTTCCTCTACAGCAGTTATCTCTTCTGATTTTGTCATCTCTTCTGTTTGGGTTTCAGTTGAATTATCTGTAGTCATTCCACAACCGGCAAGTGAAGATGATATCACTGCGCATGTTAACAAAACAATAGCAACTTTTCTCTTCATAAAAAAACCTCCATATTTGTTTTGAGTATTAATAGATTATAGCACATTAAGTTTTCAAAAACCGAACAGATTAAAAAAAAGACTCAAGGATTACTCCCTGAACCGCTTTTTCACGCCTGCATTATACAAAGTCAAGCATATGCCTTCAATAGTAAACTGCTTGTATGATACTCAAAAACCACAATTATGCCTGGCTCTTAAGGAAAATAAAAAAAGCGCGAGACGGGACTCGAACCCGCGACCCCCTCCTTGGCAAGGAGGTGCTCTACCAACTGAGCCACTCGCGCAAAGCACAATATGTATACTACACTAACCTGATATACATGTCAAGTACTTTTTTAACCTTATATGACGTATTCAATATCTTTTTCCGAAACTTTTCAGAATACAGCCTGTACAGGTATTACATGACAAAAACAGTCATGCCGTATACATATTGTGATCAGTAAATGATGATCATAAATATAACCGGAAACTAAGGTTCCGGTTAAAGTCTTTTTCCGGAATCACTTTACAACACGGACCTTGATAACGCCTTCTATCGATTCAAGGGATTTTACCAAATCGTCATCAGCTGCCTTATCAACATCCAGAAGCGTATACGCATAATCATTCTTGGACTTGTTTGTCATATCTGAAATATTAACTCCGGTATCACCGACTGCTGCAGTTATCTTACTAATGGTATTCGGAACATTTTTATGGAATACAGCTATACGTCCCGCATGCTCGGGTACCCCCATATCACAAGCAGGATAGTTTACTGAATTCCTGATATTTCCGTTCTCTATATAATCGATCAACTGTTCAACCGCCATAAGGGCACAGTTTTCCTCAGCCTCGCGTGTAGAAGCACCAAGATGAGGAAATACGATAACATTCTCCTTACCCGCAACTGTGGGGTTTGCAAAGTCAGTTACATATTTGCTCACTATACCGTCTTCGATAGCTTTAAGCATCTCGGGCTCATTTACAAGAATATCGCGGGCACAGTTAATGATCACTACCCCGGGCTTCATCATGGCAAACTGCTCTTTACCTATCATTCCCTCTGTGGAATCCAGTAAAGGAACATGAATGGTGATATAATCACACTCTCTGTAGATATCTTCAAGATTAGGTGTATTCTTTACCTTTCTTGAGATATTCCATGCTGCATTTACGGAGAGATAAGGATCATAACCGTAAACCTCCATCTTAAGGTCTATGCAGGCATTTGCCACAAGACGTCCGATAGCACCAAGACCGATGACTCCCAGTTTTTTACCCTTAAGTTCCTGACCCCCGAAGGCCTTTTTTGCCTTCTCGGCAGATTTTGCGATATCAGGATCGGAAGCATTCTCCTTAACCCACTCTGCACCACCGATAAGATCTCTTGAAGCCAGAAACATAGCCGCGAGCACCTGCTCTTTTACTGCATTTGCATTCGCTCCTGGTGTATTGAATACCACAATGCCCTTATCGGCACATCTGTCCAGAGGGATGTTATTAACACCCGCACCTGCTCTTGCAATTGCAACAAGGTTCTTACTGAACTCCATGTCATGCATCTTTGCACTTCTGACAAGTATGGCTTGAGCTTCCTCAAGACTTGCATCTGCATTGTAATTATCGGGAAGCACTGAAAGACCCGACTCTGAAATATTATTCAGGCAATGAATATTGATCATGATAATTCTCCGTTTTTTATTTAAATAAATTTTCTGTGCTATTGTAACAGTTTATTATGATAAAGTCTATAATATTTTTAAAAACATAGTAAAAAAAGACGGATACTCTGATCCGCCCTTACATTATTTAACAACTTAGACAAAACATTGATAGTTCTGTTAAAAATTCAATTTTTACAATTCAGGCTCAGGAATTCTCACCCTCAAATTTATCCATAAATTCGACAAGTTTCTCTACACCCTCAATAGGCATTGCATTATAGATGGATGCACGCATACCGCCTACAGACCTGTGTCCTTTAAGATTAATAAATCCTGCAGCTTTTGCTTCAGAAATGAACTTAGCGTTCATATCATCATCGCCTGTGACGAAAGGTACATTCATTAAAGAACGAGCCTCAGGAACAACAGTACCTTTAAAGAGCTTACTGGAGTCAAGGAAGTCGTAAAGAACTTTAGCTTTCTTTTCGTTATGAACCTTCATAGCCTCAAGTCCGCCCATGTTCTTTATCCACTTAAACACCTTACCGCACATATAAATGTTATAGCAGGGAGGAGTATTATAAAGGGAATCTGCATCTGCGTGGGTCTTGTACTGAAGCATGGTGGGAACCCCGGGAAGTGCCTCCTGAGGAATCATATCTTCCCGGATAGCACAGATAGTCACGCCGGCCGGTCCGATATTTTTCTGGGCACCACCGTAAAACATGGCATATTTTTCCACATCCATCGGCTCTGACAAAAAGCATGATGAAACATCTGAGATCAGCTCATGTCCCTTCGTGTTGGGCAATTCCTTAAATTTGGTTCCGTATATAGTGTTGTTCTCACAAATATATACATAGTCAGCATCCTCAGGGATATCAAGATCAGAGCAATCCGGAATATATGAAAAAGTCTTATCCTCAGAGGAAGCTACTGCTATTGCATCACCGAAAATCTGCGCTTCCTTGTATGCCTTCTTTGCCCACTGACCGGTAACTATGTATGCAGCTTTTTTATTTTTCATAAAGTTCATAGGTATCATGGCAAACTGGGTAGAAGCACCACCCTGTAAGAATAACACCTTGTAATTATCAGGAAGCCCCAGAAGTTCTCTGAAATCCGCCTCTGCCTCCTTTATTATAGCATCATACTCTTTAGAGCGGTGGCTCATCTCCATTACGGACTGACCGCTGCCTTTGTAATCCAGCATCTCATCAGCTGCTTCTTTTAAAACGTCTTCAGGCAGTACTGCAGGTCCTGCACTAAAATTATAAACTCTTGACATAATAAACCTCCCGGATTTTTAATCTGTACTACATTTGTTTATATCAATCACTGTTACTTAATTATATAATAATACCAATATGCCGGAACATATAAATATTTTCCTGTCATTTTCGGATCTTATCCGTAGAATGACTTATGACACATAATTGATCGATCACTTCTTCTTCAGATCGCTTGCATCAAAGGCTTCAGATATATTTCCTCCCGGGGATACCATGGGGAACACCTTATCATCTGAATCTATCAAACACTCTATCATGACCGGAATGCCTTTCTTTGTATCCTTCTGAGCACTTGCAAAAGCCTTCTCAAATTCTGCTATTGTCCCGACCCTGTATGCTTTTGCACCAAGGCCCTCAGATACTTTAACAAAATCAACTTTATCCGTCAAAGTCGTATTTGAATATCTCTTATCATAAAAGAGATCCTGCCATTGTCTTACCATCCCCAGAACGTGATTATTGATCACGATCTCTATTACAGGTATTTCATAACGTGATGCAGTAGCAAGCTCGTTCATATTCATACGAAAGCAGCCGTCTCCGGCTATATTTATAACTGTTTCTCCCGGCATCCCTACTTTCGCACCAATAGCTGCACCAAGACCAAACCCCATAGTTCCGAGACCACCTGACGTAATGAATCTTCTGGGTTTTGTAAATTTATAATGCTGTGCCGCCCACATCTGATGCTGTCCTACATCAGTCGTAATGATAGCATTACCCCCTGTAAGTTCATAAAGCTTTTCTATGATAAGGGGTCCGTTAAGTTTTTTATCACTTACCTTTAGAGCATACTTCTTTTTTGCTTCATTTATTTCTTTTAGCCAGTCTTTATGTTCCTGATCATCCAAAGCAGCATTTAAACGTTTCAGGATTTCCTTTGCATCTCCTATGATACTGGCATTGGCCTTGATGTTCTTATTGATCTCAGCCGGGTCTATATCTATATGAACTATCTTTGCATTCTTTGCAAAAGATCTGGTATTTCCCGTATCTCTGTCAGAAAACCTGGCTCCGAC
>CACZTF010000112.1 GCA_902784025.1 uncultured Lachnospiraceae bacterium | reverse complement strand
GATTCATGATTTTGGCTTGAGACGCAGTATAGCAAAAATCTTGCGAGAAGATTTCGAGACTGTATGTAGGTTACCGGAAAATCAGTATGAATGCGGTGAACGCAAAAGGGTCCGCAAATATCTTCCTGAAACATTGTGATATAAAATCTTATTGGAGAGCTATGGCCTCTCCATCACTAACAATTGACTACATTGCTGTGGTGGGAGGGAGATACCTATGGAAGTGATTAAAACAACAGGTGGCGTATTTACCGAAGAGAGTAGGAGGATAGTGCTCTCAAACATTTGCAAGGTTTTCGATTGCGAGGAATCAGATATTGAAGAACTGAAACCGGTGCAGGCCGGCCTTACCAATGTTGTTCTGTCTTTCAAACTCAATGGCGGGAAGTATGTTTACCGGCATCCCGGACTCGGATCTGAGATACTGGTGGAGCGTGGTCGTGAGACCATTATGCAAAAGGTTGTCGAAGACGCTGGCATCGATACGACTCTGATTGCCATGGATGTGGACGAGGGATGGCGTATCAGCCGGTTCATCGAACACTGGGATTTTGATTATAACAATCTGAATGATATGGTTAGAGCGATTATGCTCTTCCGGCGTCTTCACGCTGCGCCTTGCCATGTCCGCTGGAACTTTGATGTAATCAAGAAGGCCGAGGGAATCAGGAATCAGATTGAACCGGAGAAGTATGGACATTTCCCAGATTTTGAGAATGTCAGAGCTCGGATTTACCAGCTTGCGGAGTTGACTGAAACAGATGGAATAAAAAAATGCAATATCCATGGTGATGCCCGCGATGTAAATTTCCTTATAAACAAGGAAGAAATCCATCTCATTGACTGGGAATATGGTGGATACGGTGATCCGGGTTTTGATATTGGAACTTATGTCTGCGGAGGACAGCATAAACTGGCCGATATTGACCGTATTCTCTTTACTTACTATCGTAGGAAACCTACTGATGTGCAGAAGAGGCACTTTTACGCCTATATTGCCATTTCAGGTTGGTTCTTCATGCACTGGTCGATGCTGAAGCTAAGCAAAGGTCAAGGCGTTGGGCCACTGAAAGAGCAGTGGTATCACTTTGCAAAGAATATGAGTCTTGCAGTGCTTCCTAAATATGGAGTAGAGGTTGATAAGGATCAGTACGACGCTGCAATGGCGGCGCTTGTTGATTGCAAGTTGGAAGACCTTAGCTTTCTGAATCATGAAATTGGCGTTTTTGAGGAGGTGATGTGAGATGATGACATATATTATTCTTGCTGCTGGCAAGGGAAACAATCTTCAACCGTTGACACTTAAATACGCCAAGACAAGCTATAAGCTGGACGGGGAAACAACGGTTCTTCAACGTATGGTACGAAGTATAAGACTTATAGATAAGAATGCTGAAATCATTGTGGTTGTCGGATATAAAGCTGAGACAATTAAGAAAGAGCTTGATGGAGAAAATGTTATCTTTGTCATGAATCCATTCTATGAGGTTACGAACTCAATTACTTCTGTATGGTTTGCCAGAGAATATTTGGAGCGTGAGAACGTAACGATTGTACATGGTGATGTTGTGTTTTCAGATGAGATTGTAAAGCAATACCTTACAGTTTCTACGGATCACCCTTATGTTCTGGTCGACAGTTCTTATAACCGTCCTGGAGCTTATAATGCAGTAACGCATGGTAATCAGATCCTGGTAATGAGTAAAAAACTTGAGCATTTTACAGCAAAGTACTGTTGCATGACAAAGCTTGATCCAGTGTCGTCCCGCCTTCTTAAGGAGGAGATTGACAGCATGATCAACGGAAATATGTATGATCAGTTCTTTGAGGATAGCTTAGTACAAATGATTATGTTCCATGACTTCCAGCTTTTCTGTGAAGACATCGCTGGTAAGGAATGGTCAGAGGTAGATACAGTGGATGATTTGCTGACCGCTCAAGAAATACATAGTGTTTGCTGCAAGCAATAGAATTGCTTAAAACGTCAAGAAATACGGGATATTTTAGACATTTCATGGTAAAAAATGTGCAAGGAAAAAGCTTGAAATCCATCAAAAACCTTGCACCTGGAGGCCATGATGTATAAGCGGCATTTGAATCAGATCAACCTGTTAGATGAGCCAGAGTACTTTGGATGTATCGCACTTGATAAAGACAACGGGTGGGTCATGCTTGCGAAGATGATTTTCTGGAACAAATATGAAGCTGGAAGAAGTCAACGATAACATCATAGGCCGACCAAAACAGCAGAAGAAAACGTCAGATGATAATACGGATGACAAAGGAAGTGGTGGATCTGCCGGAGATAATGAAGGAATATTGATTCCGGATGCCACCTGTGCACTGTAGAATATTCGCTTTTCGACAGATGCATCTCTTCTGAATGAAG
The DNA here is from genome assembly GCA_902784025.1 of uncultured Lachnospiraceae bacterium. Lineage (GTDB taxonomy): Bacteria > Bacillota > Clostridia > Lachnospirales > Lachnospiraceae > UBA4285. The sequence continues at coordinate 125 of CACZTF010000112.1, read as the reverse complement.
CCAGGTTGAATGCAGAGCGAATCATTGATGCGCTTCACAGAAATGGTCTTACAGACGGAAGATTAAAACCTCGGACGTATCGAGAAGAAGAAAAGAAACGGTATAACAGCTTCTCCAAAAGCCGG
>CACZTF010000111.1 GCA_902784025.1 uncultured Lachnospiraceae bacterium | reverse complement strand
TACCGTCACTTACCATAAATGTCACAGACCTGATATGATCAGTAACAACCCTCATGGAAATATCAGTCTGTTCATCATGCTTATACTCTTTTCCGCAAAGCTTGCTTACATGGTTCCTGAGGGCAAACAGCGTATCCACATCAAAAATGGAATCCACATCCTGCACAACCACCGCAAGACGCTCAAGTCCCATACCCGTATCTATATTTTTCTGTTCAAGTTCCGTATAGTTATTATTCCCGTCATTATTAAACTGGGTAAATACATTGTTCCAGATCTCCATGTATCTGTCACATTCACAGCCTACGGTACAACCGGGTTCTCCGCATCCGTATTTTTCACCACGATCATAATATATTTCCGAACAGGGTCCGCAGGGTCCTGCACCGTGCTCCCAGAAATTATCCTCTTTTCCGAAACGGAAGATCCTCTCCGTAGCAATGCCTATCTCTTTATTCCAGATCTCAAAAGCCTCATCATCATCCACATAAACCGAAGGATACAGTCTGTCGGGGTCAAGCCCCACAACCTCTGTCAGAAACTCCCATGACCAGTGGATAGCCTCTGTTTTAAAATAATCACCGAAAGAAAAATTACCCAGCATCTCAAAAAATGTACCGTGGCGCGCAGTTTTTCCCACGTTTTCTATATCGCCGGTCCGTATACATTTCTGGCATGTGGTAACCCTTCTTCTGGGGGGTATCTCCTGTCCTGTAAAATAAGGCTTCAGGGGCGCCATACCGGAGTTGATAAGAAGGAGGCTTTTATCATTGTGGGGAACCAAAGAAAAGCTCTTCATCCTCAGATGATCCTTACTCTCAAAAAAGCTTAAGAACATCTCCCTAAGTTCATTTACACCTTTATATATATTCTTCTCCATATGAACAAACCTCCATAATTCAAATAAAATCAATCAACATGTTTTTCCTGGCAATCATCATATTAAGGAAAGTTTTTATCGTATTATCTTCATTTTTCATGTCATCCTTAGAACTTTGTCCCGAAGATAATCTTTTATATGAAATCCTTCGTTACGTTTAGAATGACACGGTGCATCACTTCCAGACGCCTGTCTCGGTAAAATCCTGTGCCCTTCGCCGCGCTTTGTTTATTATCTCACTATCATAACCGAGATTCTCAAGCAGTGCAATAGCATTTCTTGTTGTGGCCGGACCGTCAAACAACTTATATGAAAACTCTATCCCCTTATCTGTCATTTCTTCTCTCAAATGATAGTTTGCGTAGCTGTCATCAAGCAGCGAAGTAAGCTCTATATCATGTGTTGCTGCGAATGTTACGGCATTCAATGTACTGAGTTTTTCCAGTATCGAACTGGATGCAGATATCCTTTCGATAGTATTCGTACCTCTGAGAACCTCATCAACAAAGCATAACACCGGTCTGTCATCCTGATCGCCTGCCGCATCCATGATGCGCTTTAATGATTTTATCTCCACCATGTAATAGCTTCCCGAATTCTTCAGGTCATCCCTTAAAGACATGGATGAAAATAATCTGTAAACCGGAGCTTTATAACTGTCGGACAGAGATGTGGAAATCGCCTGTGATAACAGGGTGTTTATTGCAACAGCTTTAAGAAAAGTGGACTTACCTGAAGCATTGGAACCTGTTATGAGCACGCTGTTCATATCTGCATAGGGAACATTTATGGAATTAGGTACACAATCATCCACCAGAGGATGTATAACATTTGACAGATACATGTATTTTTCAGAGCCCTCATCAGAAAACTCAGGCACACTCCATTTACCCACTGCTTCTCTGAATGAAGCGGCACATATACAGGTTTCAATATAGCCGAAGCTCTCCATAAGCTCCATTATATCATCAGAATGCCCCTGAAGGTTCTTTATAGCTCTGTTATAGTGTATTATATCCACATGAGTAAACATACGGATATAGTTCATGAAAACCTCAGCGGGGGAGCCTACCGCAGCACAGTCTGCTATTAGGAAATCTCCTTTAATACAGGGACTTAATATACGTGTGCATTTTTCAATAATACTGAACCTGTGATCAATACTGTCAGGCGCATTTCCGAGATCCTGATGCACCTCTCTTATATCCATACCGGTGCGCACCATGCGGGAAACCTGACTCAAGCATGTGAAATAAGGTTCTATAGCAGGCTTCTTTTTAAAATAAACAGCTGTTGCCGTAAGGACCACAGCTACCACAAATATTATCCCTATCGCTGCATTTACAAAAACAGAGAAGAGAATGGCAGCAGCAAGAAGACAATCAAGAAGTATAGATATTCCGCTGCCCACAGACTTAAGCCCCTGTATGGAGTCTATATAATCCGAAAAAGAAAAATTGTGTACAAATCCCAACCTTGACAGCTTGGTCTGTACACTCTTTCTCTTTTCATCATTTGTCGAAAACCATCTTATCGCCGAATCCTTAGTATATATCGAAGAAACATCGGTTTCAGGCATACGTATGGTCTTGTAAAGATGTTCCCTGCCTATTGATGAGCTTGCTATATCCATAGATTGAAAGATCCGGTCAAGTTCCAGATCATTCCAGGTTATATCATCTATATAAAATCCCCTGTCCCTGACTAATTTCGAATAGTGGGAAATGTTTTCATAATCATCTGAGCCGTATTTTTTTGATTGTAAATGTCCCCACTGTTTATCCAGCTTTGAAAAACCATCGTATTTTTTGTTATGACGTGAACTAATTATACCTATCACAGCTAAAGCAGCGATCACGCCAAGTATGATCCAAATTCTCAAATCAAAAGCTCCTAATCAAATCATCATGCATCCGGATATTGTAATATACAGTCAACATCATAATCCTTAAACTTGTCTCTTCCATTTAAACCGCAAAGTTCTATCAGGCAGATTATCTTTACTACTTCTCCGCCTAATTCTTCTACCAGGCGTATCACAGCATCAATAGTACCACCTGTAGCTAAAAGATCATCTATTATCACAACTCTCTGACCGGGCACGATAGCATCCTTCTGTATCTCTACAGTAGCAGTTCCGTACTCAAGATCATAATCGGCACTTATTGTTTCATAAGGAAGTTTACCCTTCTTTCTCACAGAAACAAACCCTTTATTCATAGCATACGCAACGGGTGCGCCTGTAAGAAAGCCTCTGGCTTCTGAACCGGCAACAAGATCAAAGTCAATTTCTGAAAGGATCTCTACAATACTGTCAACCGCAAGCCTTAATCCTTCTGCATTTCCGATAAGCGGCATTATATCTCTGAAAATAATGCCCTTTTTAGGAAAATCCGGTATCTCTCTTATATATTTTTCTATATCATTCATTTTTATATTCTCCTGAAATGATCATGATCAATTGTGATCAATTTAAGATCGGGGTTCTTTTCTTGAACACTCACTGTATATTATATAATTGTTCTCAAGCATACGTTGTATATCATCATGCAAACCCTGCTTCTCCATTTTTGCAAGTGCCTGCTCCATATTAGGCGGATAGAAAAAAGTACCATGACAGTCAGTACATAATATATCTACCCTCTTATTCTGTATCATATCCAAAGCATGCCGAAACGCACCGAACTTTAGCAAATGCTCTGTATTCATCTGGATCATCACATTCATTTGTAATAATTCATTAATAAGCTTTTTATTTCCATATTCAAAATATCTTTCGAGATGCGCAATGATTATCTTTACATTTCTAACCTGCATAAGTCTTTGTACATTTTCGATGACTTCAGGTTTCCATTTCGAAAAGGGAAGCTCCAAAAGTATGTAATCGGACATTCCCATACATAATCTTGGAAGCATGCTTTCGAAGATAAGAGACTTATGGTACCCGACTTCTGTCCCCATAACCAGGGTATGTAAAAAGTCCTCATATTCTGTTCCCTTTAAAGCATTGCTAAGCATCAGAAAAGATTCATCCCGGCGATTAAGATATGATTCTACTGTTTCATTACAATAAAAGTGAGGGGTAAGTACAGCACCCATACACCCTTGATCGACCATCATCTTTATCATCTGTACAGCTTCATCAACATTCTTACAGCCTAGGTCCATTCCGGGAAGGAAATGTGCATGCAAATCGTAATATTCATATCTGTCCATATGAACCTCTCTTCTTATTTTTCCTTAATATCACCATTTCTAAATGCTGCAATAAGGTCTTTAAGATCATGTATTTCTTCAGACATCTCATTTCCCCGGTCGGTATCCTTTATATATACCCTTTTAGTTTCAGAAATCGAATAAACATTGTCTGAAATAATATCATATCCATTCCTGACGGCATCTTCAGATGAAGTAAATGCCCGGTGTGCAGTAATATATTTCCCAAGTGAGTTATAAATAAGTGTATAACCTGCTATCCCGGTTTCTTTTTGATATGCTTTAGAAAAACCGCCGTCTATCATGAATATCTTACCACCGGCTTTTACAGGCTTTTCACCTTCGCATTGCTTAACAGGAACATGACCGTTTATGATTATACCTCTGTCCGGATCAAGACCAAACTCTTCAAGGATCATCTCAGCAGCAGAAGAATCTTCGATATGACTGTAATATGGATTTTTCTGTTCTTTCTGTGCCTCTTTATCCTTTGTTATATACCTCTCAAATGTAGCCATTTTAGCTTTTCCGAAAAGCGGTGAGCCCGGTGAATTCCATAAAAACCAAAGAATATCCCCTGCCTTTATAATATCGGAAAAATCATCAGATGTAAAACCTTTTCTGACTATTCCTTCTAATGTATCAAAAAGCTGCTTTCCTTTATACTTTTCACCATAAACACTGACCTCCTTCAAGCTGCCATCCTCATTAAGAGGCACACATGCATGAAATAAAAGATTACCGTTATATTTAAGGTAGAGGCCGCCATTCCTGACAAGAAGAAGTGCGTGCTCTCTTAACTTTCCGCAGCTTCTGAATGAAAGTTCAAGATGTTCAATAAGATCTTTTTCATCTTCATTTAATTCGTATGGCGCAGCAGGATCGACTGTAGGATATTCATCATCAAGTAAAGGTATTTCCCTTCCGTCCTGAAACAATGTTCCTTTTTCATAATCAATATTTTCAAGGATCCTTCTGTCTTCCATATCAAATTCAGGATTGTTCATTACTATCTTTCCTTCGATCTTCCACTGAATGACAGATATGGCTTTATGCATTTTCATTGTAAGCTGTGTTTCTTCGTCATAGGTTATCTCACGCCCCTTTATGGCGTAACATTCACAAGGGTCATCTTTATAATATTTTTTTGCAAATTCGCCTAAGGGATCAGTGTTTATACCATAACCCTCATTTATTATATCAAGAGCATCATATCGAAGAGATCCTCTAAGCACATTGCAGATACACGCAGCATGACCGAGGGAAGCTCCCATCCATATGACATCGTGATTCCCCCATTGCACATCGAAAGAATGATAATCCCTTAAAAAATCCAGGATAAAGTGAGGCCCCGGTCCCCTGTCGTAGATGTCACCAACTATATGCAAACGCGCAACTGCCATTTTTCTTATCAAAACAGACAAAACCTTAATAAAATCGTCTGCTCTTTCCATTGAAACTATACCGTCAACCAGTGTAGCTAAATATTCTTTTTTGTCAGAAGATGCAGAGTTGGACTCTAACAACTCTTCAAATATTTCCGAATACTCATTCGGTATAGTCTCCCTGACATCACTTTGCGGATATTTTGCCACTGCTTTTCTGCATACGGTGATAAGCTTATTTATAATATCTTTATATTCTTCATCACCCAGTCCGCCTACACGATTGATAAGTTCAAGTTTTTCTTTCGGATAATAAATAATTGTAGCAAGTTCATTCTTTTGTGCTTCTGTGACAGAATCACCAAGAGCATCACCTATCTTTCGGCGGACAGCTCCTGACCCGTTTTTTACAACATGAAAAAAAGCCTCATGTTCACCATGAATATCGGAAATAAAATGCTCAGTCTCTTTGGGTAATTTTAATAAAGCCTGAAGGTATATTATCCTGGCACTGGCACTTGATATATCCGGATATTCTTTTGAAAGAATTTTCAGCGTTCTCAGTCTTTCTGAATCCATATTACCACCTGAATGTCTGATATATCCATTTTCAGGATATTAATCATTATATTTCGTCCGAATCTAACCTAAACGTTCAACGGCCATTTTTACATCTATATCATTGATATCTTTAACGGCTTTAAAAGCACCACTGCTATTACATTCATCAAGGATCAGATTATCGGCAAGTACTATTTTTTTGATCCTGTCTTCATATTTTGTAATAGCTTTTATAAGAGAATTATCATCTGTATCTATCCAGACACTTATCATATCCATTACTTCAAATCCCGCTTCTTTACGCATTGTCTGAAGTTTACTAACAACCTCTCTGAAAAATCCCTCATCGATCAGATCATCTGTAAGTTTTGTATCGAAAACCACAGTGATACCGTCGGATGAATCAGACGTAAAGCCCTCTGCCTGTGTCATACTTATCAAAAGATCCTCTTTTGCGATCTCGAAATCATTATCATCAAGAGAGAACTTTAATACTCCTGTTTCATTTAATTCTGACATGGCCTTGCTGCCGTCAATTGACTCAAGGTATTCTTTGATCTTTCCTATCATTTTACCATATTTAGGTCCAAGAGTCTTTAACTGTGGTTTAAAAGTATATTTTGTATATTCGGAAACATCTGTCTTCCATTCCACATTCTTAACATTCAACTCTTCTGAAATGATCTCAGTGTAAAAATCATCAAGTGCAAAAGGAGCACATATAAACATTTTGCCTATAGGCTGTCTTGTCTTGATACCCGTTGCATTTCTGCATGCACGTCCCAGAACGACTATTTTAAGTACTTCTCCCATGTTTTTTTCCAGATTTGCATCTGTAAATGAATCATCAGATTCCGGATAATCACATAAATGGATACTATCAGGAGCATTTTTGTCTACATTTCTGACAAGATTCTGATAAATACTCTCAGTCATAAATGGTATCATTGGTGCTGACAACTTTATCAGTTCCTTAATCGCTGTATAAAGTGTCATATACGCATTCACTTTATCCTGCTCCATTCCGGGCGCCCAAAAACGTTCACGGCATCGGCGGACATACCAATTTGAAAGTTCATCAGTAAACGCTTCAACACATCTGGCAGCCTCGGTTATACGCAGATCTTCCAGGTATTCATCGGTTTCTTTTATGACAGTCTGAAGCCTTGACAGGATCCATCGATCCATGACATTCAGTGTATCCCTTTCGAATTTATGGTCTGAAGGAGAAAAGATATCAATGTTTGCATATAAAATATAAAAAGAATAGGTATTCCAAAGTGTCGAGAGAAATTTTCTCTGTCCTTCACTGACAGCTTTATCATAAAACCTGTTGGGAAGCCATGGCATTGAATTCTCGTAAAAATACCAGCGAATAGCGTCGGCACCATGTTTTGCAAGTGCGTCCATAGGATCAACAGCATTACCTTTGGACTTACTCATCTTAACACCGTCTTCATCTAAAACATGTCCAAGAACTATAACATTCTCATAAGGAGCTTTGTTAAACAACAGTGTCGAGATAGCTAAAAGAGAATAAAACCAACCCCTCGTTTGGTCAACTGCTTCAGATATAAACTGGGCTGGAAATTGTTCTTTAAATAATTCCTCATTCTCAAAAGGATAATGGTGCTGTGCAAAAGGCATAGAACCGGAATCAAACCAACAGTCTATGACTTCAGGCACCCTGTGTGCAGTGCCGCCACATTTATCACATTTAACAGTAATCTTATCTATATAAGGCCGGTGAAGTTCTATATCATCAGGACAAGATTCCGATCTTTCTTTCAACTCTTTTATACTGCCGACAGATATATAATCACCACAATCATCACATTTCCAAACATTTAAAGGGGTTCCCCAGTATCTGTCACGGCTGATTCCCCAATCCTGAATGTTTTCAAGCCATGTACCAAAACGACCTGTACCGATAGTTTCGGGGATCCAGTTAATGGTCTTATTATTTTTGATAAGGTCATCTTTAACATCGGTCATCCGTATAAACCATGATTCTCTTGCATAATAAATAAGTGGTGTATCACAACGCCAGCAAAAAGGATAATCATGGGTAAATTTAGTAGCTGAAAAAAGCTTACCTGCCATTTTCAGATCTTTAATTATAACAGGATCAGCATCTTTGACAAACATACCGTCATATGGTGTATCAGAAGTCAGGTTTCCGGAAGTATCAACTAATTGGATGACCGGAAGATCATAATCTTTACCTATCCTGGAATCATCCTCACCAAAAGCCGGAGCAATATGAACGATTCCGGTACCATCTGACATGGTTACATAGTTATCACATGTGATAAAATGAGATTTTTTACCGGAGCCGGCACAAACTTTGCCGGAGCACTCAAATAAAGGCTCGTATTCCCTGTGTTCAAGCTCTGATCCTGAAAATTCTTCAAGTACAGAATAATCAGCTTTTTTTTGATCGTCTTTATCTTCATCAGATAAATCCGGTTTGTTTTTTAAAGCAACACCTTCAAGAACCTTATCTGCAAGCTCTTTGGCAAGAATATATGTATGACCGTCAGCAGCTTTGACTTTAATGTATTTTTCATCAGGATTAACACACAATGCAACGTTTGAAGGAAGTGTCCAAGGAGTTGTTGTCCAAACCAGATAAAACAGATCTTCATCTTTTGCCTTAAATCTTACTATAGCAGAGCGTTCATTAACTTCCTTATATCCCTGCGCAACTTCGTGAGAAGAAAGAGGTGTCCCGCAGCGTGGACAATACGGAACTATCTTGTATCCTTTATATAGTAGTCCTTTTTTAAAAATTTCTTTTAATGCCCACCACTCAGACTCGATATAATCATTTTCGTATGTTATATAAGGATTGTCCATATCAGCCCAAAAACCGACTTTGGATGAAAACTCTTCCCACATCCCCTTATATTTCCAAACACTTTCACGACATTTTTTAATAAATGGTTCTACACCATATTTTTCGATCTGTTCTTTTCCATCTAATCCCAGTTCTTTTTCAACTTCCAGCTCTACAGGCAGGCCATGAGTGTCCCAGCCGGCTTTCCTTGGTACATAATAGCCTTTCATAGTGCGGTATCTGGGGATCATATCCTTGATAACCCGTGTCAGAACATGGCCTATATGAGGTTTTCCGTTAGCCGTAGGCGGACCGTCATAAAAAGTGTAAGTTTTTCCGTCTTTATTCTTTTCGAGGCTTCTTTTAAAAATGTCATTTTTTTTCCAAAAATCCTCTACAGACTGCTCTCTGTCGGAAAATTTTGTATCCGGTAATACCTTATCATAAACCATTATCTGTGCCCTTCCAATCTATTAAACATTTTTTTGCATATACTCGATAATCGTATAAAAAATAAGATCAAAAGTCAAGAAAAAAAAAGGCAAAAGCCGGTTTGATATTACAAAAAAACTATTTCATAAATTGATCTAAAGCGGTGTTAAGCATATCAAGCGCATCGGAGTTATTCTCATTACCTGACTCTATTATGCAATGAGAAACGTGTTCCT
>CACZTF010000110.1 GCA_902784025.1 uncultured Lachnospiraceae bacterium | reverse complement strand
TCTCCCCCAGTGATAATTTTTTCATATCAAACCTTTCATGTTTTTCAAACGTACAAAAATATCACAACCCAGTGCGGTCGGTCCGTACATATGACACAGCATAAATATCATAAGCTTTCTGGAAAGAATGACCGGTGATCTTAAAAGATCGTCCTCACACCTTCGAAGATCCCTTAATAACCTTTTTTGCTGTTTACTGTATCTTACAGTTATCTCTTTTGCCGGGACCTGAGTGATCATCCTGAGCAAAAGTGTAAAATTTATCCTGTTCCTTCCCAATACAGCATACTTATTGTCCGGTTCCGTTCCTTTTGTGATCTCAGTCATCTGATCCCATACCTTTATAAGATCAAAATCTTTTTCACTAAAGTCTGAAGTTGCACTTTCCGGATTAATATAATAATAGTATCCTGTGTCGCTGAGAGCTACTATCTTTTCAGCCCTTGAAATAGCAAGATAAGTGCCGATAACATCCTCCCCCACCCTGATACCCGGAGGATACAGTGAAACAGGCAGAAGTTCTTTTTTGTAAAGCTTGGCGACCGGATAATGAACCCATTCATTTGAATTGATCTTGAAAAAGAGGCGCAGATACTCTTCTTTTGTATAAGTTTTGAAGCTTATCTTTTTTTTCAACGGCTGCTGGTCCAGTGCCTCGGTACGTTCTATACCGCAAGTCACCATATCAGCATATGTTTTTTTCATGAGCAGCATCATACGTCTGATAACATTTATATTCATGATGTCATCACTGTCAACAAACATAATATATGAGCCTTTAGCTGTCTCAAGCCCTTTATTTCTGGCAACAGAAACACCACTATGGGGTATTTCAAGCAATACTATACGTTTGTCTTCTGATACAAGCTTTTGTGCTACTTTTTTTGATCCGTCCTGTGAACCGTCATCTACAAGGATGATCTCAAGGTTGGTATATGTCTGTTGTATGATCGTATCAACACATCTTCTCAAATGCCTTTCCGAATTATGAAATGGTATAATGATACTGATAAGTGATTTGTTCTCCATTAGTTATTTCTGTTCCTTTGTAAATATCATTTGATGATAGGAATTAATATTAAAAAAACATATGTTGCGAGTATATCACAACATCATCTTTTTATTATAAAATAAAAAACAGGTTTTGTACAAGAGTTCAATTAATTTTTTTAAAATGTTCTGGTGGCATTCAGAATAAGAACATAAATAGCCATTAAAACGGAAAACCTTGCAAATCCTCCATCCGGATCCTCAAATCTCGTAACGACACAAAGGATCGCAAACAATCTTCTGATCTCAGGCTCCACCCCCATAAGACCCTTAAACGGTTTATGCTGTTTAAGATACTCATCTGCCTCTATTATATTTACTATAAGATCTTCTTCAGAAATATCGAGACCTGTCGCAAGTGCAAGGATGATATTCACCCTTCCCTGTCCCACGGAATGTTTGGCTTTTTTCAGTCCTGTTGCGACATTGATCATCCTGTCACACTCGCTGTAAGTATCTCCGTCATGAAGGGCAAGGCAGCGGGAAACGGCCTTTTGGGAAACCGTATCCATTTTAACAGCTTTCTTTATAACATCTCTGATCTCGAGTTCCCTGTCCACAACCTCTGAAGGATCTTTTCCGTAAAGACTGCAGATCACTGCGTAAGGTTTTTCGGTATGGGCGTGCTTATCGCCATTGTTCATTTCAAAAAAAATGTCTGTTATCTCCCCGGCCTGTTCAGCATACTGATCCGTATCTGAAACAGCCAGTCCGTCTATCAAAAGCATTCCGGATAAAATGTTATTTGTCTCTGTAAACATCTTACCGGTCTGAAGATATTTACAAACCTCCATCAAAAGATCAAAATATTCTTCCGGATCTTCATATAAAGACATTTTACAGCGTATGAAAAACTCTACCTTACTTCTGTAATCAGCAAGCTTCTCACTTTTTTCCTGATTAATGTAACCGCAATGTTCCAGTTCTTCCATGTCCGTGGACATTCCCTCTGCCATATACATGGCGGCTCCCGCCAGATGGTATTCAATATCAACTTTAGCGTCAGTATTTTTGATGTCATCATAATTTCTGATCAACAGATCACAAATATTTGTAAGTTCTGCATCCATATGAACATTATCCTCTCAAAAGTAATTCCTTTTTTCTCTTGTCATTATACATTTTTAGGATAATATTTTCCATTGAAATTATTCAAATATCGCAAAATAATATTATTTTTTTATTTTTTTTCCGGTTGATATCCATACACGTTCTGTCTATACTGTAGATAAATACCTTTTTATGAAAAGCTTTAACAGAAGTATCAGATAAAAGATCTATAGACGGAGTATATCATGACGTTAGCAAAACGAAATATCCCGGCGGTCCTATGCAATCTTTTTATATTATGTGCTGAGATCATAATAGTGATCATCAAACTTCCCTCATCCGGAGCCTCTGCTTTCAGCTACTATACTTTTTTGAGTAATCTGATGGGAACAGCCGCTGCTGTGATATTTCTTATTTCAGCTTTTTCAGGTTTTAAACGACTTGTCCGGGCAAAGACCATAATTAGATATTACGCAACCTGTATGCTGGCGTTCACTTTTATAATCGTAATTACAGTACTTACTCCCATGGCCATGAGTGCGGGGATGGATCCGTCTTTTTTGTACATACAAGATACGGCTGCTTTCCATCATCTTATCCATCCCGTTTTATCATTTATCTCTTTTATATTCTTTGAAGATAACCGTACGCTTAAAAAGAAACAGCCGGCAGTTATGCTGGGGATCTCACTGGCTTATACTGCCGTACTTATAACTCTTAATATCCTGAATATCACAGACGGACCTTATCCCTTCTTCCAGGTGTATAACAATCCTGTATGGGCTACGCTCCTTTGGCTGGCAGGGCTTGCCGGATTCGACTACCTTATCAATTATCTGATATTCCGGGCCGGCACACGTTCCTCACATCGTACCTGACTGAGACAGTCCTTCAAAACCATTTTGACGAAACGCCTCATATAATATGATCCCTACAGAATTAGAAAGATTCAGGGATCTTTTTTCATGTACCATGGGAATACGTACACATCTTTCCCTGTTTGCTTCCAGAATATACTTCGGGATACCTCCGCTTTCCCTTCCGAACAATATGTAGTCACCCGGCTTGTAACTCACATTTGAGTAAGTGTTTTTTGCTTTAGTGGTAGCAAAAAAACAACTTCCTGCAGCCTCCGGATTTCTGTCAAGAAAATCGTTGTAGTCATCATATACCGCAGGATCCAGATCATTCCAGTAATCAAGCCCTGCCCGCTTTACTTCTTTTTCCGATATCCGGAAACCCAGGGGACGTATCAGGTGCAGCTTTGAACCTGTCGCCACACAGGTGCGTCCTATATTTCCGGTATTTGCCGCTATCTCCGGTTCTAAAAGAACTATGTTAAACATCTGTTATCTCCTTAGTGTCTTAAGATATTCTTTTCTGTCTGAAGGTATACGAAGGCTTTCTGCCGACTTTTGTATTGCCTTATTATGTGTCCATCTGTCAAGTCTATTATCTTTTATGAATCTAACCGCCTCATCATATTGCTTGGCGAGAGCAGTGGCAAAAAACCAGGCGGTCATCATATTGACATAATACTCATCAGAACGGAGTGCCGCCGCCTTTTCAAGATATTCTGTCTTAAAGTCCTCATCCAGAAAATGGGTCATCAGCATACCTGTTCCGAATCGTATGGTATAGGTCTTTTCGGATCGCATCCATTTTTCAATATACGGAATAAGATCAGGCTTATGCTTTTTAAAAACCTTTGGTGACATCTGGTCACATGTCGCCCAGTTATCCACAAATGGCAAAAAAACCTCAAGCAGATCTATACACCTGCCGAAATCCTTTTCACCGGAGATCAAAAAAGCATGAAGCTGATCCTCCTCAAAATATTTATGAGGCAGATGTCCGTAAAGTTCATCTTCTCTCCCTTCAGCAGCAAGCTTTTTTGCAAGACTGCGAAGGTAAGGCGTCCTTACGCCTATGATCTTTTCCGGTGGGATATCAGGTATGAGTCTTCGCTGGAAATCCCCAAATCTTTCTTCCCTGAAAGCAAATAATTCTTTCATATGTATTCCTTTCTTAAGATATCATCAAATACACTGAATTCAAAATATTATATCATAACCCGCAAAAAAAGCATCACCTTTCGGCGATGCTTTTCTTATTAAACCCATTGTTACACTTTGTTACTCTTCTTTCTTCCTTCTCTTCAATGCAACTGCCGTGATAGCTGCACCTGCTGCAGCGGCTGCAATGATGATCCAGATGAAAGTATTATTCTTATCTCCGGTATCCACACTCTTAGTGCCTTCCGGATTTACTACTGTTACGCTCTGTCCTGTCTTAGGGTCAGTTACAGTTACACTCTTGGTTCCCTGGGGAATGGCGGGCTCTGTGGGTTGCTCTGTAGGTTCTTCAACCTTCTTCCACCTGGCCGTATAAGTGATATTGCCATTCTCATCTACTTTTTTATCCCATCCGTCAAATTCAAATCCTGACTTAACAAGATTCTTAGGTGCATCGGGTTCTTTATCGCCCTCATTCAACGTGGTCTTGGCTACATAAACTGTTCCGTCCTCGTCAACATATGTTACCCAGTGTGAATTGTCACCTTCTTTCTTCCACCTTGCGGTATAGGTAACGTTTCCATCTTCATCCACATCTCTGTCCCAACCATCGAACTCATATCCGGATTTGACCATATTTTTGGGAGCCTGAGGCTCGTCATTTCCTTCAAAATCCGTCTTCTCCATGTAGATCGTCTTTCCGTCGGGATCCACATATGTTACCCAGTGTTTCTTCGGAACTGCCTTCCACTGTGCAGTTACAGTCAGGTCACCTGTGATATCGTCAAATTTCACATCCCATCCGGTGAAAGTATATCCATCACGTACAGGATCTTCAGGTGCGACAGCAGTACCGTGGTCAGGTACATCTTTTTGGATCTTCAGTGTATTGCCCTGTCCGTCCATAAATGTAACGGTATGAGTTTTTACAATTGGAGTATAGATCACCCACAATTCCTCATTCTCGCCGTTTGGCCAGACAGTCTGTTCATCAATATACTCCCTGTCAGGTACGAATCCCTCTATAACAGGTGAATCCACTCTCGGATATGTATCAAACCTCGGCGTCCAGTCTGTATATGTAGTCTCTCCCGTCACTGCATCCACAATAGCCTGACGCGTAAATCTTACGGAATTGACCACATCCTCCTGAACCTCCTCACCGTTTTCATCTGTATATCTGTAATGAATCTTTCTGCCTACAACAACAGCTTCGTCATAAACCCTGTCATAAAGAGCTGTAAATGTAAGGTCGCTTGTTACATCCTCTACGGTAAGTTCCCTTACTACCGTACCGTCAGGCTTTCTCCAGCCGTTGAACTGATAACCATCATAGGTCTTAGGTTCGGGAACTATGGAGCTTGCGTGCTCATAAACTACGTCAGCTTTAAGAACCTCGCCGGATCTGCTGTCTACATAAGTTACTCTGTAGTCATCAGGCGCCGGAACGATCGTAGACTCATAAACCGCTGTGTAAACCCGGTCAGTCGTCACATCCTCCACCTTCAGGTCTGTAACCAGTTTTCCTTCAGGTGTCATCCAGCCCACGAATTCATAGTTATCGTAAACTGCCGGTGTAGGAATGTTGTCTACATTACCATGCATGGCTACATTCCTGTCAACCTCGATCACCTTACCTGTGCGTCCGTCCACAAATGTTACTGTATGGGTGACAGGAGTCCACTTAGCAGTGTAAATAACATTTCCGTCAGCATCTTCCTTACGCTCCCATCCTTCAAATGTGAAATCATCCTTCTGTGGATCTGAAGGTGCAGGTGGCTCGGGATCACCGTCTTTTACGGTCACATCAAGGTAGATCGTCTTCCCATCGGGATCCACATACTTAATCGTGCGTGTCTTATCCTTCCACTTTGCAGTGTAGGTAACATTGCCCTTGTCGTCAGTCTTCTTGTCCCATCCGTCAAAAATCTTGCCTTCCTTGGAGGGATCCTTCGGCGCGGGAGGCTCAGGATCTCCATCCTTGATAGTAGTCTTCTCAAGGTAAATGATACCGTCTTCATCCACATATGTTATCCAGTGAGTCTCTACTTCGGGTTCAGGCACTTTAGTCCACTTTGCCGTGTATGTCTTGTTACCCTTCTCATCCGTTTCCTCTTCCCATCCATCGAATGTATATCCGAGTTTTACGGGATCGTCAGGTGCATCCGGTTCAGGATCACCATCCTTGATATATGACCTCTGGTATATGGTCTCTTTACCGTCATCGATGCTTCTGTAAGTTATGCAGCGCTCATTCTGGGGATTATAGCAATCACTCTTGTACATAGCCGTCTTGATGATGTTGCCGTTCTTATCCTCAGCTTCCTTCCATCCCATGAACTGGAGCCCTTCATGTGAAGGGTCGGCCGGATCCACATTTGCATTGGGATCCGATTCGTCAAGTGATTTAAGGACTGCATTTTCCGCAAGAGGATCGATATAGGTTACAGTATCATCCGGAATCTCGATCCAGTTAGCTTTATAAACTACATTTCCTTTTTCGTCTTCACTCCTTAACCATCCGCCGAATGCATATCCATCCTTGGTGGGTGCATCAGGCTGGTCAGGCTCGTTTTCTCCCTTTGTTATCGTTTTTACGGTAGGATCTTCTCCATTATCGGGATCGTAGGTTATGGTTACCTGCTCTTCCGGAGGTATCTCCTTCCATTTTGCTTTGTAGATAACGTT
>CACZTF010000109.1 GCA_902784025.1 uncultured Lachnospiraceae bacterium | reverse complement strand
GGTTAATCAGGCTGACAGAGATGTTTTCAATCGTCTGATGTATCAAAAAGCAGAGGAACAAGACATAAAAAACTCCCTAAAGACAATTATGCGAATGATGAATGCTGTTTATGGCAAAAAAGTTATTCTCTTGATCGATGAATATGATGTTCCTCTGGCAAAGGCGAGCGAGAAGGATACTGCAAAGAACGGTTATTATTCCAAGATGCTTGATGTTATAAAGGGCATCATGAGCACTGCTCTTAAAGATAACGAGTTTCTTCAGTTTGCAGTGATCACCGGATGCCTTCGCATTGCAAAGGAGAGCATCTTTACAGGCACAAATAATTTTGCATCCTACTCAGTGATAGACAAGAACTTTTCAGAATATTTTGGATTCACCGATGATGAAGTAAATGCCATGCTTGCTGCGGCAGACAGAAGTAAGAGGAAAGATACCATAAAGGAATGGTACGATGGATATGTATTCGGAAACAGCTTTGTTTATTGTCCGTGGGATGTAATCAATTTTCTTTCGGAGCTTCGGAAATATCCGGATGCCAGACCAAAGAATTACTGGAAGAATACCAGCCATAACGGAATCCTGCTTACTTTTGTAAAGCACACGGATTTTGATGTTGCGGATAAGTTTGAAATACTCTTGAATGGTGGCGAGATCAATCAGTCTATTTCGGATGAACTGACATATGATACGCTGCATTCATCAGAGGATAACCTGTGGAGCGTTCTCCTGATGACGGGATATATTACCAAATCAGATCCTGAAGAGGATGATGATACGGTTTCCCTTAAAATTCCGAATAAAGAGATAGCATCAATATTCGAAGATACAGTAGTCAAATATTTCAACGAAACTGTCAATACAGATTCGATCAATGAACTTCTGAATTCTTTGTGGGATAGTGATGAAAAACATGCAACCGAGATACTGTCCGATCTGTTGTGGAATACGATCAGCTACAATGATTATCATGAGGATTATTATCACGCATTTCTTGCCGGAGTTTTTGTAGGAAGAGGATATAGTGTTGAGTCCAATAAGGAAAAGGGACTTGGGAGACCGGATATATTCTTAAAGGATAGACGAAATCGCAGGGCTATCATCATAGAGGCGAAGAAATCCGATAAGGAATCTGATATGGATAAAGACTCAGATAAAGCAATAAAACAGATCATAGATGAAAAGTATGCTGAGGGTATCTCAGGTTATGGGCAGATATTATGCTATGGAGTGGCATTTTATCAAAAACAGGCGAAGGTGAAGATTTTAAAAAAATAAAACCAAAGCGCATTGAACATGTTACCACAGACGGTGGCGATTGATCTTAAAAAGATTAGCGGAGGGCATGACGCAGAAAGAACTTTCCATTTGTCAGGATGATAAAGAAAAGTAAGTTGCTTTTTTGGGATATGTATGGTATGCTATAAAATAGTGCTTTGTAAGGCAAAGAGATTGTTTCCGGTCATAGATAATATGAGGTAATTCATGGGCAATTATCGTAAAGTTATAGCCGTATGCGGAGTATGGCTGTACGAAGAAAAGGAATACAGCTTCATAAGTGAATTGAACAGGTTGTGCAAGGACAGAGGCTATGTGGTCATGGCGTTCAATTTCTCCATAGATACGCTCGATGTAAACGAGGATCTGATGAGAGAAAGAAAGCTCATGGACCTTATGTGCCATCTGAACTGCGCAGCTGTTATTATCATGGGAGAAACGATCAAAAATGATATGATGCTCGATTTTATCATGAAGACCGTCGCCAAGATGAAGGTACCTGCGTTTGCTTTAGATAAGGAAATTGAAGGATGTATCAATCTTTCATTCAGATTTGGCGAAGCCTTTAAAGAGATTGTCCGTCATGTTATAGAACATCATGGCTGCCGCAGAGTAAATATGATAGCCGGGATCAAGGACAATGAGTTTTCTGAAGAGAGAGCGCGCGCATATAAAGAAGTACTTCAAGAGTACGGGATCCCTTTTGATGAGAAAAGATTTGCATATGGGGATTTTTGGGATATACCGGCTAAAAAGGCCACCGCGGAGTTTCTGGAATATGATATCCCGGAGGCTATAGTGTGCGCAAATGACGCTATGGCCATAGCATGCTGTAATTATCTGAGGAAAAAGGATATCAGGGTACCTGAGGATGTGATAGTTACCGGTTTTGACGGTATAGCCAGCGGAAAGGTAAACCGTCCTTCAATATCGACAGCGGAGCCGGATAATGAAGCGCAGATCCTTTTGATATTTGATCTGCTGGAAAGGATCGGCAAAGGCGAGGATATAGATATAAAATCGATAAAGTATACCGATTATAAGGTTGTTGAAAATCAGTCCTGCGGCTGTACCAAACAGGATGACAGGCAGACAATAGACAGGATGAGCGGGCTCGCGCAGGCCTTTAATGACAGAAAGTGGTCAATGATGGCCATGAATAAGCTTCTGCTTTTTTCAAGTGATATAGAAAAGCTGACGGATATCACGCCGCTGCTGGCGGAGAGTGTAGGGCTGTGGCTGCAGCATCTGTATTTTGTCGGTATTTACGAGCAGTTTGTGAGAGATGGTACACAGGATGACATAAAAGACGGATATGTTTCGGATGATTCATGTGTGTCCATACTCAGGATGGAAGATTTTAAGAATGTCACTGATACCACACCGTTTAAGGAAAGCGAGCTTATGCCCGGTTTTAAAGAGGTGTTTAGGGATGATAACGGTTATGATATGTTTATGATCAGGCTGCTGCACACAAAATCGGCGCTTTACGGATACCTGATCGAAGGCTTCAGAAACGCTGATGAAAGATGTATGAGGAGATGTGAGGAGTTCGGTCTTTTTCTGTCTACCACCATCGGCGCGGTACTGAAAAACCAGAAGCTGATACAGCTTAACGAAAAGCTGAAGCAGATAAACAGGGAGATGGAGAAGGTATCCATACTTGACTATCTGACAGAGCTTTATAACCGGAGAGGTTTTTATGATGAGCTTTATAAGCTGGTACATTCAGAGGATAATAAGGGTAAGTATCTTACGTTTTTCTCCGTTGATATGGACGGCTTAAAGATCATAAATGATTCTTACGGGCACAATGAGGGGGATTTCGCTCTAAAGACTCTGGCTGTCGCTATCAGAAATTTCGCGGTCAGGAACGGCATATGTGCCAGATACGGCGGAGATGAATTTGTCTGCGCGATCATCACGGAACAGGCGACGTCCTTTACGGCGGATGTAGTCAGACAGCGTTTCCAGGCAACCTTTGATAAGAGCAGGGAACTGGCAGAAAAGCCGTTTACCATCAGTGCCAGCATAGGATGCAGGTGTGCATTGATCGATAAGACG
>CACZTF010000108.1 GCA_902784025.1 uncultured Lachnospiraceae bacterium | reverse complement strand
TTTCAGATTGCCTTTTTAGGGCTTATGTTATAATCAATATGAAATCGAAAAAATGCAATAAAAATGGAGGCGGACAATGTTAAAAAAAATAATAGGTATATCGGCGATATGTCTTTGTGCATTTACTGCAACGGCTTGTGCTTCAGGTGCCGGTAACGGAACAGAAACCACAGCAGATGCATCAGGCGAAAGCCAGGGAAAAGAGCTGCCTATGCCTGATATTACGGAAGATCTGAAAGCAGACGGCGAGAAAAAAGACATATCAGATCTGGTAAACAAATACAAACCCATGGTAACCCTTGCTGATTATAAAGGTGTAAAGGTATCGGATAAAAAAGCCTATGAAATGACTGAAGAAGAACTTGATAATGAGCTGGAAATGATGCTCGCAAGTTTCAAAAAGTACGATGATGTAACAGAAAGCGGAACGACCCAGGACGGAGATTACATTACTCTGAAATCGGAAGCTACTGTTGACGGAAAGGCTTATGAAAACTTTACCTTTGACGGTCAGAGTTATCAGATAGGGTCAGAAATGATAGCAGAAGAATTTGATAAGCAGATCACTGGTAAAAAAGCCGGAGAGGATTTTGAGATAAGCGTATCTTTTCCGGAGGATGCTTATGATGAAAGCATGCTTGAAGAAGGAGAGATCTCTCTAAACGGCAAGACAGTTCAGTTTAAGTGCAATATATCAAAGATAGAAAGACCCGTTGAAGAAAAGATGGATGATGAGTGGGTCAAGAATCATAAAGATGAACTTGCATATTACGGATATGACGGGACCGACACGGTTAAGGCACTAAAGGAAAAGATCAAGGAAACAACCGATAAGAACGCAGCGCTTTCCATTCTTAAGGACAGAGGAAGAGAAGCTTTAAGCTATGTAATAAAAGACAGTAAATTTTCTTACCCCGAGGATGAGGTGAAGGTCCTTAAGGACCAGACCCTTTCCAATCTGGAACAGGAATATGAATATTATAAAGATATGATAGGCGTAAGCACATTGGAAGAATATCTGGAAGCGGCATATGAGTTCAAAGGTGATTCTGCAAAGGATGACTATGCGAATAAGCAGGCAGAAGAATATCTGCAAAACAAAATGTCCATAATCCTTATAGCTGATGAAGCGGGAATAGAAGTAGGGGAAGAGGATCTGAAAAAAACAGGAAACGATATGGCAATGTATTACGGCTTTGACAGTTATGACGCAATGGTAGAGCAGGGCGGCGATAACGTAAAAGACAATGTTCTTTTTGAGACTTTGTTTAATAAGGTGATGTTGTATCTCGGAAGCCTGTCGGATCCTTCCCTGGAGACCAGTACGGATGAAACTGACGGTATGATCTTAGAGGAAGATGCGGTAGAAGTTTTAGAAGAGGAAACATCTTCAGAATCTTCCGGATCATAAAGATAAAAGGTCATTAAACATTTTAAACCCATAGACGGAGATATACCATGAGATATTTAACTGTTGCTCTTGCAAAGGGGCGTCTTGCAAAAAAAGCCATGGAGATATTTGAAAATATAGGTATGCCGTGCGATGAGATGAAGGACAAGGAATCACGGAAGCTTATATTTACAAATGAAGATAAAAGAATTAAATATTTTTTATCAAAACCTTCAGACGTTCCTACTTTTGTAGAGTACGGAGCGGCAGATATCGGTATAGTAGGCAAGGACACCATTCTTGAAGAAGGACGCAAACTGTTCGAAGTTCTTGATCTGAAAACGGGAAACTGTAAAATGTGCGTATGCGGACCTAAGGAAGCGGCAGAGAAACTCAGACACCATGAGCTGATAAGAGTTGCCACAAAGTATCCGGGAATAGCCACTGATTATTTCTTTAATAAAAAAAGACAGACTGTGGAAATAATCAAGCTGAACGGATCGGTAGAGCTTGCTCCGCTGGTTGGTCTTTCGGAAGTAATAGTAGATATAGTTGAAACTGGGGCAACATTAAAGGAAAACGGTCTTGAGGTTTTGGAAGAGATCGTTCCTCTCTCTGCAAGAATGATCGTAAACCAGGTCAGCATGAAGATGGAAAATGAGAGGATAACAAAGATCATAAAAGATGTAAGAAAAGTCATAGAGGGGTGAAAAAAATGAAGATCGTTAAGTTAAATGAGGACAGTATAAAAGATATTTTAAACAATCTGCTCAAGCGCAGCCCGAACAATTATAAAGAACAGGAAAAGATAGTAAACGATATCCTGTGTGATATAAGAGAAAATGGGGATACAGCGCTCTTTGAATATACAAAAAATTTTGATAAAGCGGATATCAATGCCCAAAATATAAAAGTTACTCCGGAGGAGATAGAAGAGGCATACTCTCAGTTGGATGAAGAACTTTTGCGTGTCATAAGGCGTGCAATGAAAAACATCGAAGAGTACCACGAACTCCAAAAGCAGAACAGCTGGATAGAAACTAAACCTGACGGAACGATACTGGGACAGAAGATCACACCCCTTCAGAGAGTAGGGGTATATGTACCGGGCGGCAAGGCTGCTTACCCGTCTTCTGTTCTTATGAATGTGGTTCCGGCAAAAGTAGCGGGTGTGGATGAGATCATCATGTGTACACCTCCCGGAAAAGACGGCAAGGTATATCCCACTACTCTTGTGACTGCAAATGAAGCCGGGGTACACACCATATATAAAGCAGGCGGAGCCCAGGCTATAGGTGCAATGGCTTACGGAACAGAATCTGTTCCTGTGGTGGATAAGATCGTAGGACCCGGAAATATATTTGTAGCTCTTGCAAAAAAGGCTGTTTTCGGTTACACGGGTATCGATTCTGTTGCCGGTCCCAGTGAGGTACTGGTTCTAGCGGACGAGACAGCAAATCCCCGGTATGTTGCGGCAGACCTTTTATCCCAGGCAGAGCATGACCAGATGGCTTGTGCCATACTTATCACAACATCTTCGGATCTTGCTGCACATGTGGCAAAGGAGATAGAAGGATTTGTAAAAGTGCTGGAGCGCAGGGATATCATACAGGCATCCCTGGACAATTACGGCGCCATTCTTGTGGCTGATAACATGGAAGAGGCAATAGAAGCGGTAAATGCAGTCGCTTCCGAACATCTTGAGATAGTTACGAAGGATCCTTTTGAAGTGATGACAAAGGTTCGTAATGCCGGTGCGATATTCCTGGGAGAATCCAGTTCAGAGCCCCTTGGTGATTATTTTGCCGGTCCTAATCATGTGCTTCCCACTAACGGAACGGCAAGATTCTTTTCACCCCTGGGGGTTGATACATTTATTAAAAGATCAAGCATCATTTCTTATTCAAGAGATGCTCTGAATGAAGTTCACGAAGATGTAGAAACTTTTGCAAAAGCAGAGGGACTTACGGCACACGCAAATTCTATACATGTAAGATTTGAAGATGAGTGATTTTATAATACGGAGGCTTCATTATGAGTAAAAGTACGCGTATTGGCAAGATTTCCAGAAAAACGAAGGAAACGGATATTACTGCCCAGATAGATCTGGACGGATCCGGCAAATGTGAGATCAGCACGGGGATAGGCTTCCTTGATCATATGCTGGAAAGTTTTGCAAGGCATGGTCTCTTCGACCTGAAATTAAAAGCAACAGGCGATCTGCATGTAGATTCACATCATTTGATAGAAGATACAGGTATAGTCCTGGGTCAGGCGATCAAAAAGGCAGTCGGTGATAAAAAAGGTATCAGCCGTTACGGTTTTTTTATCCTTCCTATGGATGAAGCTTTGGTCTTAAGTGCCGTTGATCTGTCCGGAAGACCGTTTCTTGTGTTTGATGTGGAATTTAACACACTTTCCATGGGAGATTTCGATACCCAGATGGTAAGGGAGTTCTTTTATGCCGTATCATATTCTGCAGAAATGAACCTCCATCTGAAACAGATGAGCGGATATAATGATCATCATATATGCGAGGCATGTTATAAAGCATTCGCCAAGGCACTTATGAATGCAGTGGCACTTGATCCGAGGATAGATGATGTACTAAGTACTAAAGGGAAGATCTGATGACTGACCCGGACGATCCGGCAGGACCGTTCCGGTGAAGAGGATGACTTTTAAGATCACACATTTTGGTGTGTGATTTTTTTTATAACAAGTTGTATATCATGACAAAGTATATTAAAATATAGTATTAGTTAAAAACGGAGGCTTTGCTATGAAAAAAATCATCATTATTCTGATATCGGTCTTTGGATTGACCGCGATCGCAGGATGTGCGGGTGATAACGGCGGGACAGCCACTGTAGAATCTGTGGCTGTTATCTGCGGGATCGGTTCTACTACAAATGTTGAGAGATATGCAGGTGTGATAGAAGCAGGAAGCGATATAAAAGTAGAAAAGGATTCCGAAAAAAAAGTGGAGGAAGTCCTTGTAAAAGCAGGGGATACTGTAAAAAAAGACCAGGTACTGTTCAGATATGATAAGGCACAGACCGAGTTGAACATCCAAAAGACCCAGATAGAAATAGAACAGCTTAACAATACGGTCACCACTAAGCAAAATGAGATCAAAACGCTTGAGAGTGAGATAAGCAGCGGAAAACTCGACGAAGATACCAAAACAGGTTATACCTTACAGATACAGGAGTTAAAAGCTGATATCACGGAAACGGAATTGTCGGCAAAATCAAAGCAGGCAGAGCTGGAAAGCCTCCAGGGCACACTTAATAATCTGGAAGTAAGATCACCGGATGAGGGGACTGTGCAGTCTGTTAACAGCAACGAGGAAAACAACGAGGCGTCACAGGAAAAAGCATTTATTATAATACGCAAGACAAGCGCTTTCCGTGTCAAGGGATATGTAAATGAAACGAATAAGGGAAGTCTTTACGAGGGAATGGAAGTGCTTATAAGATCCCGTGTGGATGACGCACTCTTGAAAGGGAATATAAAGAACATAGATCTGAAAAATCCCGTATCAGATACAAATAACGATTACATGGCGACCACGGGTGATGATACAAGTAATTCCAGTAAATATCCGTTTTATGTGGAACTTGAAAAAACAGACGGCTTTATCATTGGACAGCATGTTTATATAGAGCCTGATTACGGACAGAGCGAAAATGCAGCAGATACTGTATATCTGCCGGCTTATTATATAAATGATTCCCAGGGTACGCCCTGGGTGTGGGCAAGAGATAAAAACGAGCGTCTTGAAAAAAGAGATATCAGTATCGGGGAATATGATACGGAAGCAGATACTTATGAGGTAAAAGACGGGCTCAGCCCTGAAGACTATATCGCCGCTCCGGATGATTCTCTCAAGGCAGGGATGAAATGCGTCGTATTCGATTTTACATCGGATGATTACATGGATCTGGATATTGAAAATATAAACAGTACAGAAGAAATGATAGAACCTGCAGATGACGGCTCCGGCGAAAATACGGAGGTACCTGTTGAAAAAATAGATGATGGTCCCGAAGATACTCCTGAAGGTGATTCCGGTGTTTATACTCCGGGAATGGTGAATCCTTTCTTCGGATCCCCGGATATTTCAAACGGCGTAAATACAGACGGCGAAGAAGGATCTGAACCGGAATCCGAAACTAAAGAGGAGGCGCAGGAAAATTGATAGTGGAAATGAAAGATGTCTGCAAGGATTTTTCCATGGGTAAGTCTGTTGTA
>CACZTF010000107.1 GCA_902784025.1 uncultured Lachnospiraceae bacterium | reverse complement strand
TTCCGCACTTAAAATCATCAAATGCCATCTGAGTTTATCAGATGGCATTTTTTATTGATTCTATGCGGGTTTGTGAACCATCAACCTGTTTATCTGTTGCTGTCAGAATCTTTTAAAAATCATCTGTTTTAACTCTCATGGGGGGCGAATCAGGGGCAATATCGGGGCATGAAAAAGCCTGTACTTACAAGCAAAACTGTAGGTACAGGCTTTTGTAATGGGGCAAGTGGTTATTTAAGTTAGATAAAAGTGATTCTTATTAGGTTCATGCTTCGAATGGTATAGAATCATCTGCATATGATTCGAATGGTATAGCGCCTGCAATTAATAATGATTCTATAGAGGCTTTACACAAAGCGTCAATATGCTTCAGATATATAGAAACATTTGCCGGCTGCATAAATCCTTTGAATTTGTTTTTGTATTTAACCCTAAATAGTAACCCGAACATATTACCATCAATTTCAGTGTATACGGTAACAACCGATTCTTTAGTAATATCTGACGGATCAATCATTTTGTCTAACGATGTGTTTTTAGAGATACCTTCAGGAAGAGAACGCATTTCAACAAATTCGTTATAATCATCATCTGAATAAAGAATATCAGCTTGGTCTTTTGATTTTGAAAAGTCAATGATACTGTGTACATACTGTTTGCCGCTCTTGGTCACATATTTTTCAAGACTATGGAAATCGTTGTAAAGTCCTTTTTTGCTTGTTAACCAAAAAATACCTGGCTCAAGAGACAAACCAATAGTTTTAAGATATTCAATTGCTTTCCGGAACTCTTCTAAATCCGAATTGTGAAATGCATCCCACATGTCAGAGTCAGTTTCCCAATCATCTAAACAACGAAGGTATTCTTCTCTTAGTCCCCATTCTTCTGAAAGAATTTTAAACCTATCATCTGATAACTTATGTGTTCCGCTATATATAGGCGAAATCTGTTTGCCACATGAGTAATTCAACAATTCAGCCATTTTGTCATTTGTATATCCTCTTTTTTGAGCCTCAGATTTCAGACGATTTCCATATATGGTAATCTTTTTATCCTTCAAAATATTACCCCCTATACTAAAAATACATCATCATAATACAAAAGTACTTAGCGTTAAGACAATACAATAAAACGGTAATGGTAACATATAGTTTTAATTAAGCCATCAATATATTACCATAATAGCAGATGCAACCACATAAAAGCAACACACTGAAGAAAGGAGTAAGAGACATGAAAAAAAGAGAAGTGTGTGAATCTGCTAGTAAAAGGCTGCTCGATTCAAAAGACCTTTGCGGATATATGAGCATGGGAAAAACAAAGGCTGTTGAATTTGCACGAGCAGCAGGGGCAGAAAAGCGGATTGGGCGCCGTTGCTTATATGACATTCGTATTCTGGATGATGCTATTGACCAGTTAAAACAGGCATAAGGAAGGCTCAGGAAGGCTCAGGAAGGCGGTAACAGTGAGAGTGAATAGTATTACAGCATTAATCCCATATAGTCCGGATCGGATCAGTATGAGAGCCTTGTCTGACAAGATCGGCTGTACAGAACGGGAAACAAGAAAATACATACATAATGCACGCTTGGCAGGTGAAGTTATCGGCGCAGATAAGCGGGGATATTTCATTCCGGTTTCAAACAAGGAACTAATTACACATTATAAATTTGCACGCAGCAGGGTGTTAAGCACTCTTAAAAGCCTGAAGGCCGAGAGGCAGATGCTGAGGGCAGCAGGTGTAGACATTTCAAAGATCGAAGGAAGGAAGCATGGCAGAGCGAAGAATGTTTGCCAAAAGTATTATTGACTCTGATTCATTCATTGACATGCCCGCTTCTGCACGCCTTCTTTACTTTGATTTGGGGATGCGTGCTGATGATGACGGATTTGTCGATAGTCCCAAGAAGATTCAGAGAATGACAGGCGCAAAACCGGAAGATATGCAGATTCTAATAGAGAATAAATACGTTATTCCGTTTGATTCTGGCGTTGTGGTTATTACGCATTGGCATATACACAACTATATCCAACGTGACCGATACAAGCCGACTATTCACCAGGACGAAATGGAGAGCCTGTTTAAGTGTAAAAACAAGGCTTATTCTCTATCGGACACGGAATGTATACAAGATGTATCCAATATGGATACACAGGTAAGGTTAGGCAAGGTAAGGCAAGATGAGAGTAGTGTAGGTGAAGCGGACACACCTTCTCATGATGAGATAGTTTCATTCATTAAGGCATACTGTGAAGATCACAACTGTAGTTGGTTGGTGCAGAAGGCAGACCACTATGCAAGATATACCAATGGTGATTGGAAACAGAACATAGCAAGCATGATAGATAAAGATGCAAAAGAACCGCCTAAAAGTAAAACTGTTAACTTTACACCTTCTTGTAATGATTGGGATGCTCTTGCACAGCAAATTATGCAGCAGGAAACCGGTTGATAGA
>CACZTF010000106.1 GCA_902784025.1 uncultured Lachnospiraceae bacterium | reverse complement strand
CCGGCTGAATTATAGCAAGGTATTATAAATGATATCAACTTATCGTTCTTACTCATAAACAACTCCGTTATCTCACATTCTTTCCGGCGTTTCAATGCCCAAAAGCGTCAAACATTCTATAAGAATGTCTTTGATCACAGTAATAAGTGCCAGTCTTTCTCTTTTAATTATTTCATTTTCTTCTGTAATTATTTTTGTGTCGTGATAAAATCCATTGCATATATCTGAAAGCTCAAATACAAACCTGCATATCACATGAGGCGCTCTTTTATTATAAGCCTCTTCAAGTATCTCCGGCGCCTGAAGCGCTTTCAAAAAAAGCTGCCTTTCTTTATTGGTTAAGGGACTTCCGATCTCACTTTTATCAGGAACCGCCCCGCCTGAAGTTTTATATTTTTCAAGTATAGACTTTAATCGTACAACTGTATAAAGAATATACGGACCTGTATTGCCTTCAAGAGAAGTAAATCTGTCTATATCAAATATATAATCCCTTGACGCCTGATTAGAAAGATCTCCGTATTTTAAAGCTGCAAGTGCTATGATCTCCGTAGTCTTATCCAGTTCTTCACCGCTAATGTCAGAACCTTGAACTATCTTATCATATACCGCTGATCTGATATCCGAGATAAGATGTTCAAGACGCATAACTCCACCCTCTCTGGTTTTAAAGGGTTTCCCGTCTTTGCCGTTCATGGTACCAAAACCGATAAATTCCAGATTGTCCTGATCATTAATATATCCTGCTTTTTTTGCACTTCTGAAAACCTGGGTAAAATGGAGTTCCTGTCGCTTATCGGCAACATATATGATACTTTCTGCTCCCAGATTTTGCTTTCTGTCTATAATAGTTGCCAGATCTGATGTTGCATAAAGGGCTGCACCATCTGACTTCTGTATGATACAAGGAGGTATCTCTTTTTTATCATTCTCATCTGAAACGTCTATAACCAAGGCACCCTGACTTTCTATCGCAATGCCTCTGTTTTTAAGATCTTCTATCATTCCCGGTATAAATGGCTGCGCATCGGATTCACCCTTCCAAATGTCAAATGATACCCCGAGAGAATCATAATTTTTTTTAAGATCTTTCTTGGACAGCACCATGATATGCTTCCATATCTCTATATACGGCTCATAACCTTCTTGGAGTTTTCGGGTTGTTTCCTGTGCTGCTTTTAGAAAAGAATCATCTGTTTTTGATCTTGATGAAGCTATGGGGTACATTCTTTCAAGATCTTCAAGTGTAAACGGCGGGTTATGGGGGTATGATCTTGTTCTTTCTTTTTCAAAGTAAGCAAGATCCGGTTGTTCTTCTCTTAACTGCTCTATAATAAGGCCCATCTGTAATCCCCAATCTCCCAGATGAACATCACCTGTAACTTCATTCCCGGCATACTTTAAAATACGTTTTATACTCTCACCGATCACTGCTGATCTAAGGTGTCCGACATGGAGAGGCTTAGCAACATTGGCACCGCCATAATCTATTATCGTTTTTTGGGGATGTGTTTCACCCTCCGGCCATAGTTTTGCATTTTGTGACAGTTCTGCCACCTGCTCCCTCAGAAATGCACCGGACAACGTCATATTAATAAAACCGGGCTTCATAGCCTCTACTTTTTCAAACATGGCATTTCCGTCCAAGGCTCCTGCCACTGCTTCGGCGATCTTCATAGGCTCAGTATTGTATTTTTTAGCAAACTTTAGTGCAGATGAAGACTGGTAATCACAAAGATCAGGACGGTCAGATACCTTTATTGATACCTCTGCTTCATCATAACCGCAATCCTTGAATGCTTTTTCAATAGTAGATTCTATCTTTTTTGTTGCCTGTATCATCATTAGTCTCCTGATAAATAAACATACCATATCAATGATATATGATTATATCACAGATTACGGATCTTGAAATCCCTCATAGCTTCTCTTTCCTGATCTTTTTTAGCTATACTCTGTCTTTTGTCATATAGTTTTTTTCCTTTTGCCAGACCTATATCAAGCTTTACTCTGCCCCTTGTCAAATGAACATTTAATGGCACGATGGTATATCCGGCCGCATTAGATTCTCCTGACCATTTTAGTATCTGTGATCTGTGCAAAAGCAACTTTCTTACTCTCAGAGGATCTTTATTGAATATATTTCCTTTTTCGTATGGAGAAATGTTCATATTATAAATAAACATTTCTCCATTTTTTATTCCTATATAAGCCTCTTTAACAGAACATTTGCCCATTCTGACAGATTTCACTTCCGTACCATGAAGCTCTATGCCGGCTTCAAGTTTTTCTTCTATAAAAAAATCATGAAATGCTTTTTTATTATTACTTATTATTTTTACATTATCACTCATATCTTAAACAAACTCAAAATCTATTATACGAAGCTCCGGATCCACCAAAGTTACTTTTACCTTAACATCATCTCCGATATGAAATACTCTTCCGCCGTCTTCCCTTCGCATTACCATGTTTTCCTCATCAAAAACATAGAATCCGTCCTCAAGATCTGAAATAGCCACCATGCCTTCTATTGCATTCGGAAGAGTTATATAAATACCCCATGAAGCAAAGCTTGAAACAACACCGTCAAAAACTTCCCCCTGACGATCTGCCATATATTCTACCATCTTGATCCTGTTAGAATCACGTTCTGCATCGATCGCTCTGTGTTCAGTCTCACAAATATGTTGTGCAAGTTCAGGAAGATTTTTCCTGAGATCTTTTATATCCTTTTCCGTAAGCTTCCCATGAAGATGTTTCTTTATTATACGGTGATTTATCAGATCAGGATAACGCCTTATAGGCGAAGTAAAATGACAATAATAGTCTGCTGCCAGACCAAAATGCCCTTCAACACGCCATATATCCGGCTCACCGTCTTTATGTATAAGCTCCGCAGTCGAATAAATAGCACGTCTCATACTCCGCAATGCCATTGTGGTTATAAGCTGCTCTTCCGGCTTGTCTTCTGATGATTTAAGAAGAAGCCTGATATCAACGGGCTTAACATTTTTTGTATCAGCATTAAACTTATGTCCTAAAGACCAAGCAAGATTCCTAAGGATTTCCATTTTATCTTCCTCAGGTCTCTCATGAGATCTGTACACAATAGGTACATCTTTCCAATCCTCGGACAAACTGACTATGCGTGCTACAGTCTCATTTGCTTTAAGCATTAATTCTTCTATCAGCATGGTTGCTGCATCACGTTGCCTGAGACTGATGTCTATAGGATGGCCGTTTTCATCCAGGGTTATTTCCGGCTCAGGTATCTCAAAATCGATAGCACCTCTATCATTCTTCTTTTCCCGGAAAATATCTGTCAGTTTTTTCATATCATGAAGCATATCCAATATTTCATTGTCTTCATCTTTACTGACATAATCATCCTCAAGCATACAGGCCACTTCCGGATAAGTCATCCTGCGGTCGACATTTATCACGGTTTCTGCTACTTTGCTGCATATCATCTCACCATCTTCGTTAAAATCCATTATACAGCTTAAAGTCAATCTGTCACATCCCCGAACAAGAGAGCAGATACCTTCGGAAAGCTTTTCAGGAAGCATAGGAACTACCCTGTCTACCGGATATACACTGGTTCCTCTGATAACAGCATCTTTATCAATAGCATCTCCCTGTTTAACGTAAGCAGTTACATCTGCAATATGTATCCCCAGATGATAAATATTTCCTTCTTTTGTTAAAGAAACTGCATCGTCAAAATCCTTAGTATGCTCCCCGTCTATAGTTACTGTCAGGACATTTCTGTAATCCTCGCGTCCTGTTGCTTCTTCCTCACTAACACTGTCCGGAAGTTTTCTTGCAAGTTCTTTTGCGTCATGGGAAAATTCAACAGGGATACCTCTTCCCCTGATAACAGAAAGCACATCTACACCCGGCTCTCCCTTGCGCCCCAAAATCTCAATTATTTTCCCCTCGGGTCGTCTTTCACCGCCTCCGTAATTGATCATGGATACAAGGACTTTTTCATCAGTTTTTGCGTTCATGGATTTTTTACCATGAATAAAAATATCTGTTCCGATATTTGCAAGATCAGGTTTTACAAATCCAAATCTCCCGTTTGATGTATATGTTCCAACGATTTCCTTGAAGTTACGCTCGATCACCTCTGTTATTACCGCTTCTCTGTTCTGATCTTCAGACTCCTCACGTATAACTTCAAAACGCACCCGGTCTTTATGAAACGCATCCTTTTTATTTTTAGCCGCTACAAACAGATCCGAACTATTATCATCGGGTCTTATAAAACCGAATCCTTTTTTTGTGCATGAAAACACACCTACGTCATGAGCAGCTTCTTCATCAGCATTGTTTATTTGCTGAACATCATTATCTTGCAAGGTCTTTCCTCCAATAAAACATATTTAAAGCAAGTTATTATTTCAAAATAATAATGCAAAAAAATGTCATATCATTTTGTAAAAACATTTATCTCTTGCTAAAAAAAGACACTCTTCCTCGAGTGCCTTCAGTCAGATTTAAAAAACTTTGATATTTAATACTAATCCCAGCCCCAGGAATATGATAAGAAGAATTCTTGACCATATAACCAGCTTTCCTTCAACCGAGCGTCCTTTGTTCTTTGCCCAGTAAGAATCCGCATCTGACATGCCGGAACCTGTAAGGGTAGCTGAAAGCCCCCTTTGCTTACTTTCCTGCATCATAATGACTATTGAAAGGATAGCTCCTGCCACTAAGAATATTATTGTCAAAGTGATACGTAATCCACCCATTAAAAACTCCTCCAAAACTAATACCGAAAAATTTTACCACAAATAGATTATAAATGCAAATACTTTTTTCAGACTTCCCATGATGTCATTCTTGAAAAAAATCTTAATGAATTATCTCTTGTTACATCAATAACCTCTTGGGGAGTTACTTTTTTTATATCTGCTACAGCCTCTGCTATATAGGGTAATAAAAAAGAAGTATTTCTTTTTCCCCTGTATGGTTCTGGCGCAAGATACGGAGCATCTGTCTCAAGCATTATATCTTCTAATTCAAGTATATCTACAGTTTCTTTCAGTTTCTTTGCATTTTTAAATGTCACTACCCCTCCTATACCAAACTTGCATCCCATTTTTTTCAGCTCTATGGCAGTCTGGGCAGAGTAAGAATAACAATGCATAAGACAACCTGTCAGTCTTTCAGAATATTCTTTTAGTATCTCAATTGTATCAGCTGCTGCATCTCTGGAATGAATTATCACCGGAAGCCCCACAGATACAGCAAGATCAAGTTGTCTTTTGAACCACTTATGCTGCAGTTCTTTTTCTGATCCCATATTGTGGTAATCAAGACCTATCTCACCTATGGCAACGATCTTTTCGTAAGCAGTAGATGCACTAAAGAGTTCAATTTCTTCTTCATTTAAGATATGGACCTCGTCGGGATGAACACCTACTGCTGCAAAAACATGATCATATTTTTTTGCCAATTCTATGGACTGATAGGCACCTTTTACAGTAGACCCAACGTTAATGACAGCTTCTATACCCTTTTCAGCCATAGACATCAAGATTTCTTTTCTGTCAGCATTAAAAATATCATCGTCATAATGGGCGTGGGTATCAATGATACCTTTGTATTTATTCATTAAAGAAATACCTCTTTCTTTATGCTTTAATCAACATTCACTAATGTACCGTTAAAATTCTTATCAAAGGCATTTATTATACTGTCTTTTTCCTTCAGAGCAAAAACCCTGAGTGGTATCTTATTTTCCATACACATAACCGAAGCAGTCATATCAATCACGCCCAATTGTTTTTCAACCATTTCATTTATTGTAAGTGTATCGTACTTTACAGCTTTTTTATTCTTTGCAGGATCGGAATCATAAACGCCATCAATATTTTTTGCTAATAATATACAATCTGCTCCCATTTCAGCTGCTCTAAGGCTTATACATGTATCAGTAGAAAAGAAAGGATGACCTGTACCACCTGCAAAAAATACAACATGTCCGTTTCGAAGATATGAATTACAAAGATCCTTATTAAAAACTTCTGTCATATTACTGTAAGGAAAAGGAGTAAGTATTGCCGTTTCTATCCCGCATGATCGAAATACTTCAGATACATAAATACAATTCATGACAGTAGCCAGCATACCTATCTGATCAGACTTGCATCTGTCTATTACATGATCTGAACGCCCTCTCCAGTAATTACCGCCTCCAATCACTATACATATTTCCATGCCTTTTTTTATAAGTATATTTACCTGATCGGCGATCTCTTTGATAAGAGAATCATCATAAACCTGGTCACTTTCACCGGAAAGTGCTTCTCCGCTCAATTTTAAAACTACTCTTTTCATATTTTACCCCTTATTCTAATTATCATGATTCCTCATACAAACTATGATGTATGGGTTTGGTATTATCTGTTATCTGACAAAACGTGTACCCTTCCGACTGAAGTGTCTCTATTACCTTCGGCAGACATTTTACGGTTGTAACTTTAGGCTCAGCATCATGCATCAAAACGATAAAATCGGTGCTGTCTGATTCAAGAATAGGATTTATGACATTTTCAGCCATTTGTTCCGGAGTATATTCATTTCCGTCTGCATCATGACTGTCTACATTCCAATCCTGATAATAAAAACCGTTTTCATCCAGCCAGTTTACACACTCCCTTATGGACGTTCCGTATTTTGACCCTTTGGAATTACTGCCTCCCCCCGGAAATCTGTAATAATTAGTTGAAACACCAATATTATCCTTTATCCTTTCCTGTTCTCCTAAAACGTCCTCTTTCCACTTATCAAATGAAGAATAAAGCAAAGAATAATCATGAGAAACAGTATGGATGGCTATAGTATGTCCTTCATCGTATGCCCTTTTCTGCAACCCCAAAAGATAATCATCATCGACAGCTATATCATAAAATGTAGCCTTAATATCGTATTTTTTCAAAATATCCAGAATATCTTCCGTATTTCTGCTCGGTCCGTCATCAAAAGTGAGATAAACTCTTTTTGAGGCATTTTTTTCTGTATCTACGGCCTTTTGATAATCTTTAGGGTTAGTAGCAGCTTTTTTCTCTTCTGTTGTTGTCGTTGTTTCAGATGTTGTTTCAGTAGTCTCTTTTTCCTTGCTTTCAGTTTCTGCAGATTCCTCAGTATTCGTACTCTGAGTAGTTGGCTCTGCCGACGCCCCTAAAGAATCTGAACCGGATGATCTTCTATCAGTCGGGTTACCTATAACATTAATTATTATTACCAATGCTGCTATAGCAATGGCTGTGGCTATTAAACCGCTTATAGTGTTTTTTTTGAAATTTTTCTTTTTATCGTAAGCCATATATCATACTCCTGAAAAATAATAAGAATAATTACTATTATTCAGGTATAACTTTATCATGATTTATTATAAATGTTAATACCTTATTTTCATTAATTTATAAAATAAGGAGGGAATTGATCATCAATCCTCCTCCTTATTCCCACCATAAAATACTGATCAACCGTTCATCTGAGCCGCAACTTCAGCTGCAAAATCTTCATTCTTCTTTTCAAGACCCTCACCTGTTTCAAAACGAACAAATTTCTTGATCTTAATATTAGCAGAATTGGCCTTTGCAACCTCATCAATATATTTCTGTACGCTCTGTTTGCCATCCTCTGCCTTTATGTAGATCTGATCTACAAGACAGATATCTTTAAGCTCCTTATTCAAACGTCCCTGAACCATTCCGTTTATTATCTTATCGTCAGCGTCAGGTTTCTCGTTCTTGGCAGCCTGAGTAAGTATCTCAGTCTCTTTATCAATAAAATCCTGACCTACTTCAGCCCTTGTGGTATAAACAGGCCTGAGAGCAGCGGCCTGCATAGCCACATTCTTAGCCATTTCCTTAATATCATCATTGATAACATCTGTTTCTACATCAATAAGGACACCGATCTTACCTCCCATATGTATATATGAAGCGATAAAACCATTCTCCTCCTCGAGCTTCTCAAAACGTCTGATCTTAAGATTCTCTCCTATAACAGCAATCTCTGCAACGAGAGCATCCTCAACACTCTTTTCAGGATCATCGATCCACTTTTCAGCCAAAAAGCCCTCAAGATCAGAAGCAGATGTGTTAATAGCCTGCTTTGCAACCTGCTCAACGTATGCTTTAAAGTCTGCATTCTTTG
>CACZTF010000105.1 GCA_902784025.1 uncultured Lachnospiraceae bacterium | reverse complement strand
GTCGAGAGTTGGAGAGAATGGGAAAAAAAGCGTCTGAGCGCAAATTTTCACAGAATAACAGAGTGGTGTATGTAGATTCGGGACGGGAACTGGACAGTATTAAAAAAGCAAGGTATATACGGAGCCTGAACGAAAGGCTGGAACAGCTTGATATATAATATGATCACATCTACTGATAACAACAAAATAAAAGACGTATGCCGGTTGGTGGCTAAGAAAAAGGAGCGCAACAACCGGTGTCTTTTTGTTGCGGAAGGGGAAAAGCAGGTTTTTGAAGCACCTAAAGACAGAATAGAGAGTATTTTTTGTACTGAGGTTTTTGCGGCAACGCATCCGGATATAGCTACAGACGGAATAACAGAAATAGTAAGTGACAGAGTGTTTGCAAAGATGTCGGACACAGACACCCCCCAGGGCGTTATGGCTGTAGTAAAGATGTGTGAAACGAAATCAGAAGAGATCTACGAAACAGACAGTCGTATCTTTCGTCCGTCTGTAAGGCAAGATCAGGGAACGGGACCGGATACGTCTCAATATTCAGCTGAAGCGGTATCGGAGGATCATACGGAGAAAGAAGAACAACCTCTGATAGTGTTTCTTGAGGATATACGGGACCCGGGTAATCTGGGAACAATAGTAAGAAGCGCAGAAGCAGCAGGAGCTGCGGGGATAGTTATGAGCGAGGGTACCGTGGATATTTATAATCCCAAAACCGTGCGATCAACCATGGGCTCTATTTATCGTGTACCTTTTATCTATGCAGAAGACTTTTACGGAGAACTTGAAAATGCGAAAAAAAGAGGGTTGCAAATTTTTGCTGCCCACCTTGATTCCAGCCATTCCTATTATGAAAGTGATTTTACAAAGGCCTGCGGTATACTCATAGGAAATGAAGCGTCGGGATTAAGTCCGCGGGCCACAGAGTTCGCGGATGAATGTCTGGTCATACCGATGTGCGGCAGGGTAGAATCCCTGAACGCAGCCATGGCCGCCACGGTGATCATGTTCGAAGCAAGAAGACAAAGAATGTTTAGATGAGGTTTTGATCAATATTGTGTTTATTTTAAGATAAATAAAAAAAGAAGCTGCCGTTGTCAGCTTCTTTGTGATATTACGTTTCCAGCAGTGTCTTTACCGCATTTTTCTTTATGATCGTTTTGGCATGCTCGCTGAGGTACGCCATATGGGCGATAGGACGGTATTCTCCGTTATAAATGGTATGTACCGCTGAAGTTTCTTTTTTAAATTTTTTCATGCCCATTTTTCCGGGTGCAAGTACAAGAGTATATGTTTTGCCTGTTTTAAAAAGCATACTTTCCCCACCGAATGAAGTCAGATCAGCAGCTTCCAGAGCCTTTTCAACCTGGGATAGTCCTTTAAAATCAACGCAAAGACAGGAAGGCGCCTGCTTTGCGGTTTTTTTTGCGTATTGCTCCCGCATTACGGAGTCTTGAGCCTCTTTATCAGCGTGGTCTGCAGGATCAGTCTCAGACGATCCGGATGGACCGTTTTCGTCACCCAGCAGAAAGGAAGAGAGCATATCTTCAAGTCCGCTGGCAGTAACTGCGTGCAGGAGTTCTTCAAGAAAGTCTTCGTTCAGATATTTTTTCAGGTGTTCTTTGAGATCTCCTGTGCTTAAAGCTGATACGATATCAGCCATTACAGAAGCCTGAAGTTCGTCAATAGGTAATGCATAGGGCGGCATACCGGAAGAATTAGGATCTCCCGGTATTGACGGCGGAGGAGTAAATGTTGTGTTTTTATCACCCAAAAATTCCCGCTCCTCATCAGACCAGTTTATAAGAAGAATAAGACTGCCGTCCGAGAGTGGAATAACCTCTGTACGGTGAGGCATTTTGTAAATCTTATCATCGATCTGATCCTTTAAAGTGAGCAGAACATCATTTATCAGTGCTGCAACACGGGGGTCATGGTAGGTCGCAGTTTTGAGATCGATCCTCCGGTCCGCCACTTCATCAGGACTTACAAATGCCCGTATCTGGTTTTTTGCTATGAGCTGTGCTTTCATATTTTACTCCTGCTTTTCAAATGTGTTATACATGATAACAAACTTACATAAGAGCTGCAATGTATTTTTTATCTGTCATTTGTTACTGATCGTGTGTAATATGATAAAAAAGACTTGCATGAAAAATATTATTATGATATAAAGGACAGGCACATCTCTTGCGGAGAGTTTTTTCTGAACTACGATTCTCATTTTTCAAAATTCGAACAACGGCTTTTTTCTTTATTTTTTATCATCTTTTTTTATTTTTCTTTTATTGGTCATCTCCGCATAAGTGCATATCATATTAAAAGATTATCACTAAAAAGTCGTTTTTTTAAGTTCCCCTTTGCAAAGCGGCTTTAAGCGGGCTTATGCGTAAGTGTAAGTCCGTTTTTCTTAAAGCCGGTCCATGATTTTATCCATCTGTTTGTCACTTTAACTTCATAAATAGTTCATTATGGGATACTTGCGAAATCTTTCTATATAATGTAAAATTTCGGGTAGTATGAAATAATGGATTAAGTATGTGCCGTACGCGTATCTGCTGTGACAGTAGCTTACGCGGCAGGTACTATTATGAAAAAACGGGTAAAAAAATGATTTTTTCTGATAAAGATACAAAACTCTTGGAAAACAAGGCATCAGAGAGTACGGCAACCGAGGATATTTCAGCCTCCGGAAGCGGAGACGGGAAGTCTTCCGAAAACAGTAAAAAAAAGAAAAAAAAGAAAAAAGAATGGTTTTTGATAGGAGGGCAGAATCCGGCTCCCTGGGTCAGAGTGCTGTCTTATGTAGCTGTATTTGCCTCCTTCTTTTTCCTGGATTTCTGGCTTCAGATCATGCTGGTAGGGGAGAGGTATTCACTGGCAGGTCCTATACCTCTGATCCTTACAGTCAGTTATTCCATGATCTGTTCCATAATAGTCTTTTCTATAAGGAACCGTACGGCAAAGATATGGATCTACAGCCTAATATATTATCTTATGATGGCATATGTGTTCATACAATACGGAGCATATCTGCTTCTTGAAAAATTTATATACATGGGAGACCTGTCCTATTTCGGAGAGGGCGGAAGTTACTTTGGCTTTGCCATAAAGAAATTGGGCGTGATGACATTTGTATGGATATTTATAATGTATCTAATAGGACGTGTTATCAAAATGCGTCTTTTGCCTCATACCACGGTTAAGGAAGAAAACAGGAAGAAAAGTGCTGTGATAAGGACGCTGATAGCTATAGCGTGTGTGATCGCCATCATAGTGTCGCCTATGTTTTACAAGAATGAGTTCCAGGTAGATATGACGGCATTTACATCGCCGGCCTACGAATATGACAGATTTACCAATTCAGAAGTGGATATGCGCATAGCAGGGGTTTACGGATATCTCTCACGGGATATCCAGATGAACATAAAGCGTGCTAATAAAACAATTACAGAGGAAGATCTTAACAGGATCGACTCGTTTTTCGAAAAAAAGAGCGATCACGAGCCGAATGAGATGACCGGCATATATGCCGGGAAAAATGTGATATCCGTCCTGATGGAGAGTGTAGATGACTGGCTGGTAAACCCGGATGATATGCCGGTATTATATGAGTTATCGCAAAAGAGTATTTATTTCGAGGATTTTTATACTCCTGATTTTGCAAACGGATGGACATTTAATACGGAATTTGCATATAATAACGGCGTTTATCCATATTCAAACGGAAATACAGCTGCATCGCTTGCTGACAACAGTTTTGAACAGAGTATACCATCTGTGCTGAAGAAAAACGGATACACGGCGAATATGTTTCATTATAATGATCCAAGCTACTATGACCGCGGTGTTATGAGTAAGGCTTTCGGATATGAAGCATATCATTCTTACAAGGATTATGAAAAAGATGAGGATACAAAGGATCTCTCCATGGAGGTGGATTCCTATGCTGTTCGCAATAAAGCCTTGTTTAACGATATAGTTCCGGATCAGGACAGTCCCTTTTATTCCTTTATAATCAGTTATTCGGCGCATTTACCATATGACAGCTCCAATGACATGTCGAAATATGCTCTTGAGAAGTATCCTCAATATGATGCAAATGACGAGATTGAGGTTTTACGTGCTAAAGCGCATGTAACAGATGATTTCCTTGGCGAGCTTATTGAAGGTCTTAAGGAAAAAGGCGTATTTGAGGATACGGTTCTGGTGCTTTACGGTGATCATTATTCATATGGCATAAACGATGTTGAAAAGCTACAGGCTGTTTCAGAAGAAAACGGATGCAATATATTGGAGAGGACTCCTGCGCTTATTTATTGCGGTGGAAATGAGAAGTCTGTGAAGGTTGAGAAGACAGCGCAGACTATAGATATAGCACCTACACTTATGAATCTGTTAGGGCTGCCCGTTTCCCATGAAGTTTTGGGATACGACGTGTTTGATAAGGAGTATCCCGGGTTTGCCATATTCCTTAAAAACGGCTGGATAAATAACAAAGTAGATGCTAAAGAAGGGGAGATAAAGACCAATAATGGCATGAGCGACAGGGAGATCAGGAAAATGAATGATTACGTCAAGGAGTTTTATGCGATAAATGATCTTATCCTTGACAGCGATTATTATGCATTAGGGGCCGGAGACGCCCGAATGGCAAAGTGATCATAAAAGAAAATCCTTAATAAAAAATATGAAAAATAAAGGGGGGCGCCGGAGATACAGATCTCCTGCAACTCTATTATAATTTAGAAAAAGAGTGAGAAAATGGCGGATAATGATTTTAAATACAAAAAGAAGAAAAACAGCAAGGGTAAGATAATAGCGATACTCCTTGCGATACTGGCAGTGGGCATAGCTGTTGCCTGGATGGTTACGGACAGATATTACATAGAGGGTAAGGACAGGTTAGATCCTAATGAGTACTTTAAGCTGGAAAACATGGCGCCTAATAAAGGCGTCATCGTTGTAAACGGTGAGATCGCAGACACAAAGTGCCATATGGTAAACGGCGTAGGGTATCTTCCCATAGAGTATGTTAACAGAGATATTAATTCAAGATTTTACGCTGACAAAGAAACAGACGGCGTTTTATATACTACAGGGATTGGTACGATCTCATTTACAGCGGGATCTAATGACTATATCGACGAGAACGGAGCTACGGTAACTGAAGAGAATCCTCCGGTTATCAAGGATACGGACAGATATTATATAGCTTCGGATTTTGTGGCAAAATATTCCGGTGTTAAAGCGGGATCATATACGAATCCCGACAGGGTAGCTATAAATGCAGATCCGGAATGGGATGCGGCATATGTAACGGAAGACAGTCCCGTAAGATATTATGCCGGCATTAAAAGCGATATCATAACAGACGTTGCCAAAGGTACAAGTGTAAAGGTTATTGAGCCTGAAGGCAACTGGACGAAGGTATATACGGATGACGGTTTTACCGGATATATAAAAAGTGAAAATCTTTCCGAAACCCATAAAGAAAATTCCGTAGCTGCAGATGCTGAAACTTTTACACATATAACACTTGATACACCCATTACCATGTCATGGTTCAATGTGACCAACAAAGATGCGAACAAGAACTATGATGAACATGTAAAATATGCAAAAGGACTTGATGTAATATGTCCTACCTGGTACTCGTTTGCTGACAACAAGGGTACTATCGATGATTATTCTGATGCAGATCTTGTGGAAAAAATGCATAAAGCCGGTTATAAAGTATGGCCTGTTGTAAATGATCTGAACAACAAAGTTGACGTGAAGGAACTGCTCTCTTCAAAATCCATGAGGGACAGGATGATCGAAAGGCTGATATCGGACGCAAATGCATTTAAGTATGACGGGATAAATGTAGATTTTGAAACGATCACAAATGAATCAAGCATAGATTTCCTTCAGTTCCTGCGTGAACTTTCCATAGCCTGCAGGAAGAACAACCTGGTACTATCAGTAGATAATTATCCTCCGAAGCATTATAATTTCTTTTATGACGTTTCAGAGCAGTCGGATTATGCAGATTATATAGTCATCATGAATTATGATGAGCACTACGCAGGTTCCGAAGAGCCGGGTTCTGTTTCGTCCATGGATTTTTATAAAGAAAATATAGCAGACTCGATCAAACATGTTCCTGAGGAACGTATCATTAATGCTATTCCCTTTTATACCAGACTTTGGGGTCAGAATAAGACAGGAAAGGTGATCTCCAGCGAGGCTCTGGATATGAAAGCCGCACAGGAGACCATAAAGGAGAATTCTGCCAAGACCACCTGGGATGAAGCTTCCGGTCAGAATGTAGCAACTTACGAAAAAACAAATGTAAAATATTCTATGTGGATAGAGGATGCAACGAGCATAAAACTCAGACTCGATGAAGCAAAGAAACACAATCTGGCAGGCGTTGCATTTTGGAGACTTGGTTACGAAACCGAGGATATATGGACGCTTATACAGGAATATAAGAAAAAATAAATACGGCGTAAGGTCCGGTATTTTATGGATCCTTCGTAAAACGGCACATCCTTTTTACGAAGGGTTTTGTATGTAGATCAGGATATTGGACGGTTATCATGATATGACAACTATCAGGGAATATATATCTGAAGACGAAAACAAAAATAAACACATATTTGAACGGGCGGGTACTATCCTGAAAGAAGGCGGACTTGTCGCATTTCCTACGGAAACGGTTTACGGACTCGGCGCCGATGCCATGAACCCCGAAGCGTGCCGAAGGATATACAAGGCCAAGGGAAGGCCCTCAGATAATCCCCTTATCGTTCATGCGAAAGATAAGGAAGCAGCATTTGAACTGGCGGAGTTTGACGGATCATCAAAGTTACTTGCAGAAAGATTCTGGCCGGGACCTCTTACACTTGTTTTAAAACGCAGGTCACGGGTGACGGATGTAGTTACGGGAGGGCTGGATACGGTTGCGGTAAGGGTGCCTTCCCACAAAACGGCGTCAGGGCTGCTTGAGGTAAGCGGTCTTTTCATAGCTGCCCCCAGTGCCAATCTTTCCGGACGTCCCAGTCCCACCGATGCTTCCCACGTTATACAGGATCTGGAAGGTGCAGTGGATATGATCATTGTCCATGACAGTTCGGAGATAGGTCTGGAATCAACTATTGTAGATATGACGGCAGATGAACCTGTAATACTGCGTCCGGGATATGTGACAAAGGAACAGCTGGAAGCGGTACTGGGGCGTTCTGTCTCATTTGCAGATCATGAGCCGGAGAGCGGAGGACCCAAAGCTCCCGGCATGAAATACCGGCATTACGCTCCGAGAGCAGAACTGTTTTTGATAAACGGTCCTAAAGAAGAGAGTGTTCTTCTGATAAAGAAAATGGCAAATGAAGCCGTATCGAAAGGCAAAAAAACTTTTATACTGACATTCGGAGCAGCGGAAGGAGTGTTTGACCGGGGAGAAGTCATAAATCTTGGAAAAGATCCGGAAGAGGCTTCGGCAGGGCTCTTTAAAGCCTTGCGCAAGTGTGACGATGAAGGGGCAGATATGATACTGTCTGAAGGAACTGATGATACCGGTGTCGGAAAGGCACTAATGAACAGGTTGATAAAAGCAGCAGGTAATAATATAATTAACTTATGAATACATTTGGAAAGATAATAATCGTAAGCAATGAAGATAAATCAAGAGGACCAATGGCGGCGGCTATTTTGGGAAGTCTTCTGAAAGACAGGGGATTTATGATCGAATCCAGGGGACTGGTGGTACTGTTTCCGGAGCCTTATAATCCCAA
Organism: uncultured Lachnospiraceae bacterium; assembly: GCA_902784025.1. Classification (GTDB taxonomy): domain Bacteria; phylum Bacillota; class Clostridia; order Lachnospirales; family Lachnospiraceae; genus UBA4285. The sequence continues at coordinate 5,896 of CACZTF010000105.1, read as the reverse complement.
AGCCATTGAAACAGGAAAGGAAAAGGGGATGAATCTCCAAAGTACGTTCTCCCGCCAGCTGGAGGCCTCTGATTTCAGTCTGAATACCCTGGTTCTGACTATGGATGAAACACAAAAAGAAAAGATATATGACAAATATCCCGAAGCCAGAAATGTGTTTACGATCTGTGAATTTGCCGGTGAGACAGACAGGGTCATACCGTGTACCTACGGTAAGGATGAAGATGCTTACCGCAAATGCTTTGATGAGCTTTACGGTGTAGTGTTTAAGGTGACAGATGCATTGCTTGGCGAAAGAAAAACAATGAGAGGAAAAAACAGAGTAGGAGGAATTTTAAATGATAGCAATAGGCAGTGACCACGGAGGGTTTGCTCTGAAACAGGAGATAATAAAGTATCTCACCGATAAAGGGTATGAGATCACGGATATGGGTTGTTTTTCGGAGGAATCTTGTGATTATCCGGATTATGCATATATAGTTACAGATGCTGTAACCACTGAAGAATGTGAAAAGGGCATCCTTATATGCGGTACCGGTATAGGAATGAGCATTACCTGCAACAGGATGGCGGGAGCAAGAGCTGCAGTTGTAAATGACTGCTTCAGTGCACAGGCGGCCAGGGAGCATAACGATGCCAATATACTCTGTCTCGGAGCCCGGGTCACAGGTCCCGGACTTGCCTGTAAGATAGCAGAGATCTTCCTGGAAACCCCCTTTGATCCGGATGAAAGACATGTCCGCAGGATACGTAAGTTCGAGACGGGTTATTATCCTGAGGATTGATAAGTACAGTATCCGGGTTCTAAAAGCTTAAAAGAGGTATTAAATGAGCGACAAGCGTAAGGACTACATATCCTGGGATGAATATTTTATGGGAATAGCCAAGATGTCGGCGATGAGATCCAAGGATCCCTCCACCCAGGTGGGAGCGTGTATAGTAAGTGACGACAACAAGATCCTGTCCATGGGCTACAACGGACTTCCCGTGGGATGCTCTGATGATGAATTCCCATGGACAAGGGAAGGTGATCCTCTGGAGAATAAATATGTATATACTGCACACAGCGAGCTGAATGCCATTTTGAACTACAGAGGGGGAAGTCTGGAAGGGGCTAAGATGTATGTCACTCTTTTTCCCTGTAATGAATGTGCGAAGGCAATAATCCAGGCCGGCCTGAGGACTATTGTTTTTGAATGTGATAAATATGCAGACACCCCCGCAGTGATAGCCTCCAAGAGGATGCTGGATGCTGCAGGGGTGCGGTATTATAAGTATAACGAGACGGGACGAAAAGTAAGTATAATATTATGATCTTATGATAAATTAAGTGTGTATCTGCATTTCCGGAAGAACAGGTTTTTTCAGGAAAAAATAGTAATTGCGGCTGCATACTTAGTTTTTCTTTCCACCTGTGAGTCCGAGACCGGGTACGGCGTTCAGATCGTAACCGGCAAAATCCTTTTTCATATATTTATGATATGCAGCGGCACCTATCATGGCGGCATTATCGGTACACATTATAAAAGAGGGGCAGTAGAAAGCTATGCCTCTTTTTTTGCATTCATTTTCTATCTGTTTCCGAAGAGCGGAATTGGCTGCCACGCCTCCCGCCATGGCCAGCTTTTTGATATTACGTTCCTCACACATGAGCATGGCCCTGCTGCATATGGCATCTGTTACCGCAGCCTGAAATGAGGCAGCGATATCTGCTTTATTAATGGCTTCGCCTTTTAATTTCCGGGAGTTCATGTAGTTAAGTACTGCTGATTTCAGACCGGAAAAAGAAAAGTCCATGGGAGCGTCTGCAATAGAAGCCCGGGGGAAATCTATAGCTTCAGGATTCCCTTCTTTTGCGAGAGCATCTATTTTAGGTCCCCCGGGATAACCAAGATCAAGAGCTCTCGCTACTTTGTCAAAGGCTTCTCCGGCAGCGTCATCACGGGTTTTTCCGATGATATCATAACAACCGTACTCAGGTACATTTGCCAGATAGGTATGTCCTCCGGATACCACCAGTGCGGCAAAAGGAGGCTCTAGATCAGGATTTTCCGGAAAATTAGCGCTGATATGTCCCTCTATGTGATTTACGGCGATCAGGGGCTTTCCGGCTGAAAAAGCCAGTGCCTTTGCCGTGGCTACTCCCACAAGAAGAGCTCCTACAAGCCCGGGACCGTAGGTTACGGCGACTGCGTCCATATCCTCAAGGGTGTATCCGGCTTCTTTCAGGGCAAGACGTATAACGGGATTGATGTTTTCAATATGCCTTCGTGAAGCTATTTCAGGAACAACTCCGCCATATAGCTTGTGTATGTCTATTTGTGAATTAATGACATTCGAACATATGCGCCGTCCGTTCTCAACAACAGACGCCGCTGTTTCATCACAGGAAGATTCGATTGCAAGTATTTTTACATTCATGTTAAACCTTTTTTAAAAAAATATCTGATAGATAAGTACAGCGGCCTCTTTATCCGGATGTGGCCATCTGAGTGATAAAGAATATAGCCGGAATGATTATTATACAGGTAGCAGCGATCATTATCCTTTTGAGATGTTTCCACTGGCTGTCGGAAAGATTGCCCACCTTTGGTATTCGCAGTATTGCAAGGATAAGAGCCGCTGACAGAAAAATGAAATATGCATTTATCATAAACAGATATGATGCACCGGCAAGCATGCGCCAGTTAGCATTTGCAATGGAATATCCGCAGGTGCAAAGAGGCGGCATGAGCGCTGTAGCTATGGCAACACCGGGTATGATATTATTTGCTTTTTCAGCTCTTGTCTGTCCTATTATACCCGCAACACCGCCGAAGGTTGCAATAAGCACATCAAAAAAAGAAGGGTTTGTACGCGCAAGGAGTTCTGAGGTAGGATCTTTGACCGGGGATATGAGAAAGAATAATGTAGAAACTCCTATACTGATTATTATCTGCATGATAAGACCCAGCAGATAGCGCCGTACTCTCATAAAGTCAGCGGTGATCACACAGAAGGCTGAAGCCAGGATAGTACTCATGATGGGAGAGATCAGCATTGCACCTATTATGACAGCTGTGGATCCGGTGTTCAGCCCCACACTCGCTATGATAATGGCACATATCATGACAAGCATGTTGGTTCCGGTGATGGTTCCGTTGCTCAGCAGACGATATTGTATCTCCTCATGCGTTGCCACGTCCTTTGTAAGGGAAAATGTTCTTTTAAGGAGCTTTTTCAGGGATTCATTTCCCTTTGGGATCTCATGATCATTTTGCTGCTTATTATCTTCTGATTTCTTTTTTTCTTCCTTTTCTTTTTCTTTTTCCATATCATTCGTTTTTTAAATAATCGATCCGCACTTTTTTTGATTAGTTGATTATACACTATTATCTGACACTGACGCAATAATTCCTGTAATGTGGTACTTAAAAGAAAAATAAATCTGGCTCTTTTATTAGGAACGGACATTTCATATCATTATTTACGATAAATTACTGAAACTTTATCGCACATATATATTTTTTCATTGTTGATAGTTTTAGTTGTTTTATGAACAGTTGGTCATTTATAAAGATAATAAGGAGGCAGAACATGATCAAGATAGTAGCAAATGTAACAGTCAAAGAGGATAAGATACAGGAATTTCATGAACTGGCACGGGAACTTGTTGAAAAATCCCGGGCAGAGGAGGGAAATGTATCTTACTCGCTGAACAGGAATATCAATGACAAATGCCGGCATGCATTTATTGAGATATGGAAAGATGATGATGCCATCCAAAAGCATAATGCTTCAGAACATTTTACCCGTTTATTACCGGCGTTGGGTGAGCTTGCGAGCGAGCCTATGACAGTAGATCTGTATTCAGAGGTCTGAGAATTAAACAGTGATATTATTATTGATAAATAATAGACATACAGGGGTGTATGTGGTAAAATTACATGAGTAGTCTGTTAATAAAAGTAAGAATGTATAATATTTATACAACGTTCTGAGAGGAGGATCATTATGCGTTACGAGATTCAAGGCGAAACACTTCCCGTAGTTATCATGCAGGTTGACGAGGGCGAAAGTATCATCACGGAAGCAGGCGGTATGTCCTGGATGTCACCGAATATGGAGATGAAGACCCAGGGAGGCGGTATAGGTAAGATGTTCGGAAGGGCTCTTTCCGGGGACACAATGTTTCAGAATATCTACACAGCTGAAGGCGGTCCCGGAATGATAGCATGCGCTGCCACATTTCCCGGAAGCATTAAGGCGTTTGAGATAACGCCTGACAATCCCATGATCTTCCAGAAATCCTCATTTTTATGTTCAGAAGATACCGTGGAATTTTCAATATTTTTCCAGAAGAAATTCGGTGCGGGACTGTTCGGCGGTGAGGGTTTTATTCTTCAGCAGATCTCAGGCGAGGGACTTTGCTTTGCTGAATTTAACGGACATCTTTTAGAGTATGAGCTGGGGGTTGGCGAAGAGCTGATCGTTGAGACAGGTAACCTGGCAGCTATGACGGCTTCCTGCGATATGAGCATCATCACGGTAAAAGGTCTCAAGAATAAGTTTTTTGGAGGGGAAGGCTTCTTTAATACCAAGATCACAGGACCCGGAAGGGTATGGGTTCAGAGTATGTCGCCTCAGGAGATGGCAAATGCGCTGGCCCGTTTCCTCCCCAGCAGTAACAGCTGATAATCATATGAAGCGTATTAAGGAAGGACATACGATCTTATTATGAACACAGATACGATTAAGACAAAATCAGATAATACAGACAATGACATACTGAAATCCCCGTTGTCTTCGGCAGAAGCGGCTGCTGATCCTAAGATAAGATACAGAAAAGTATGCAGCAGGCTTGGGATCGCAGCATTTGGCGTTATGGCCTTCGCAGTCTGGAGTGTTATCCGTACGATACTTCAGATGTTCTTCGGAAACATTGCACCTTTGAATGAGGTGGATAACGGGGTTGCTGAGGCTCAGACCATTGAAGCCGATGTCAGTGACGTTGCGCTTCTGTTAGTTCTTATTATCGCCTTTGCGATACTTGCTGCGGAGATAGCATTGCGAATATACATAGGACTTTCAGCCCGGGCTGAGAGTAAGGGTAAGAAAAAAAATATCGCATACATTATACTTGCAGGGCTATTCATACCCTTTTATGTAGTCGTGCTCATTTATAGTTTTCAGAATATGAACTTTCTGGAGAGCAATGTATTTGATAATATAATCAGTATAATACTTGATATAACATCACTTATCTCATTTGTAGAATTATTTGTTTCTGCCATTATGCTGCGAAGGATGAGGAAGAAATATACAGATCTAGATCAAAGAAACTGAAAGGAGAGCATTTCAGATGCAGGAGGACTTTCACTACTATGCAACCTACAGTGCGGCCTGTCTGGCCGGATTTTCCCATGAGGACTGTCTTGATATCTGTTACAGTGCACAGCTGGTGGACTGGTGTTCAAGAACCCTTTTATCCAAACTGAAGGCACCATTGTCGGCAGCAACAACCCAGCTCCAGCTTGAGCTGATGGAGGTTAGGACGGACACAGTTGGTCTCCAGGATATCGTACGTATATGGTCATCATTTCATTTTCTGCCTTACGATCTTTATGCAAATGTAAAGGCTTCTAAGAAATACAGCAGCAAATACAGGCTGATCTGTGATACCAACAGCGATCTTTTAGTGGATACGGTTACCCTTGCAAAGGACAGGAGTCTGCAGCATTACGGCATTGCCATGCATGTTCTTGCGGATACCTGGGCTCACAGGTATTTTGCGGGCGTACCGTCGGTGGTCATAAATAATACAAACAATCATTTTTATGAACTGCTTCCTGAGGGAGATTCATTTACCCGGAGAAAGGTTACATTTGCCCATAGCCTGGGAAAACCGGATGATCTT
>CACZTF010000104.1 GCA_902784025.1 uncultured Lachnospiraceae bacterium | reverse complement strand
GTATTTTACGATAACCGGTTTTTTTGCTTTCTTAAAAAGAAAAACATATATCGGTAATTACGATCCGAATACCAGATTTGCAGTTATAATCCCTGCACGAAATGAGGGAGATGTTATATGTGACTTGTTGCAGAGTCTGAATAATATGGATTATCCGGATGAACTTTATGATGTTTATACGCTGATCAATAACTGCACTGACGATACCAGACAGAAGGCGCTTTCTCTCGGAGCTAATGTTATAGATTGCGAAGGCGACATGAACTGTAAGGGAGATGTTTTGAAATTTGCATTTAAACATCTTAAATGCAGGGATATTGACGCATATGTTATTTTTGATGCAGATAATATTGTTCATCCCGGATTTCTTTCAGCGATGAACAATGTTTACCAAAGCGGTCACAGGGTCGCACAGGGCCGTAAAGATTCTAAGAACATGGGAGATAACTGGATTTCTGCCAGCTATTCGCTGTTCTATAATCTGCAGAACTTTTTTTACAACAGAGCAAGGACTAATGCAGGTGCAGCGGCTACGATAAACGGTACCGGTTTTATGGTTGCCAAGGAGATCGTGGATGCCGGATTTGAGCCTAAAGCAGTGACAGAAGATATCGAACTTGCTCTTATGTGTCTGTTAAAAGGCAATAAAGTCGTTTATACTGATGAGGCGGTAACCTACGATGAACAGCCTACAGACTTTAAGACAGCCTGGTATCAGAGAAAGCGCTGGTCAAGGGGGATACTTCAGTGTCTGCTATATTATTCGGGACCTCTTTTTAAGCGGTTTATTAAAACAAGAGAGTTTTCCTGCCTGGACAAGATACTGTTTATGATATCACCCTGTATGCAGGTATTTGCGATCATACCTACAATTCTTACGATCATCATTTTAGTGTTTAATTCTTCTGAACTTGAGCCTCTTGTGGTGAACAGTATGATACTGTCTACGATCGTAGGTACAGTGGGAGGATACATAATGACAGTTATTATGTGTATCTTCACGATAAAAATATACGGACAGAATCTGAAAGAGAGTCTTAGCGGCATTTTCATGTTTACGTTGTTTATGTTCAGCTGGGTACCTATTAATCTGTGCTGCATAATTCCTAATAAGCATGGATGGGTTCCTGTGAAGCACTGCAGAAATGTAAGCGCAGATTTGCTTTTCGACAGGACTCCACTCAGAGACTCGGCATGAGAAAAATAATATATTCTTCGGGGCGGGGTGAGATTCCCCACCGGCGGTGTTTTCCTGAGGTGATCTTACATTTACCCGGGGATGAGCCCGCAAGCTTTATGCACGATCCGGTGTGATTCCGGAGCCGACGGTCATAGTCCGGATGAGAGAAGAGTTTTTGAGCCCCGTTACAGGGGCTTTTTCTTTTGTCAGCAGCAAGACAGAAAATATCAGCCTCGTTCTATCTTGCAGGTGTTTGTGGATATGAATGATAATAACGAAAAAGAAATCAATAAAGAAAATGAAGATTTCATGGCCCGGGCATTGGAACTTGCGACGGAAGGTATGGGTCACACTCTGCCCAATCCTATGGTGGGGGCTGTGATAGTAAGAGATGGCCGTATCATCGGAGAGGGATTTCACGAGGCTTACGGCAGTCTTCATGCAGAGCGTAATGCTCTGGCATCCGTTATTGAAGACCCCGCAGGTGCAGATATGTATGTAACACTTGAGCCCTGTGATCATCACGGAAAAACGCCTCCCTGTACAGAAGCCATCATTGATAGCGGGATAAAAAGGGTTTTTACAGGATCTTCAGATCCCAATCCGAAAGTGAGCGGTAAGGGCATAGAGCATCTTAGGCGTGAGGGTATTGAAGTAGTCACAGATGTTTTAAAAGACAAATGTGACAACTTGAATAAGGTATTTTTTCACCACATACAGACAGGGCTGCCTTACATTTGCATGAAGTATGCCATGACAGCTGACGGAAAGATCACGACAAAGGCAGGTGAGTCAAAATGGATATCAAATGAAGGATCCAGGCAGATGGTACATGAAATGCGCCGGGAATATCCGGCCATAATGGTGGGTGTGACTACGGTGATCAATGATGACCCTATGTTGACATACAGACCGGTGGCAGGGAAAATTTACAGTTCTGCAGGTACAAGTCTGTCAGACCTGAAAGACAACACGGATCCTTTTTTGTCTCCCGGAGGCGGAACCGGGCGAAAGACCGTAAAAGAAGATGGATCGGAAACAGTAAATCCGGTGCGTATAATCTGCGACAGCAGTCTGCGTATTCCGGAGGGCTGCAAAATAGCCGGTACTGCTCAAAGCGTTCCCACATTTGCGGCGTGTGCTATAGCCGGATTACCGGAGGGGATTCTGGTAAAGGCGGGGTTGAACGAAGATAAATCTGCTGAATATTTGAAAAGATATCCGGAGCTTGTGGAATCTGTATGCGCCAGATCAAATAATGATAATAATGATCTTGCGGAAGCTTCAGACGATCATTTCGATATTGATCAAGGTCCATCTTCTGGAACATCAGAGTTTACCGCAGATAAAGGACTTCCGGAAAAGATCACGAAACTAAAAAAACTGGGAATAGGTATCATAAACGTACCGGACAACGGTAAAGTCGATCTTAAAAAGCTTGCTTGTTTACTGGGGAGTTCAGGGATCGCAGGGATACTTCTTGAAGGAGGCGGAACCGTGAATTACTCGGCACTGGCAGCAGGAATAGTTAATGAAGTATGTATGTTCATCGGTTCGAAGATCGTTGGCGGCACAGCAAAAAGTCCGGTAATGGGAAAAGGTGTTGATGTATTGTCAGATGCATTTCCCCTTAAGCTGGAGTCGGTTTCTGCAGTAGGAGATGATGTGATGGTGAGGTATATTGTGTAAGCTTACAAACATAAACACAAGAAATCAATAAAACAGAGGACCGTCTCCTGTCTGACTTAAAAGAGGATTTGATATGTTTACGGGAATCATAGAGGAAAAGGGAATAATAGAGCGCCTGGATATCGCAGGAAATTCAGGCAGGATCAGGATCAGGGCAGAAAAAGTGCTTGAAGGGACCCGGATAGGAGACAGCATAGCGGTAAACGGCATCTGCCTGACGGTTGTAACGTTTGACGAAAAGGGATTTACGGCTGATGTGATGGCTGAAACAGTCAGAAAGTCCTCCCTGAAAAGCTGCCGGTCAGGCACAAAGGTGAATCTTGAGCGGGCTATGGCACTGGGAGACAGGTTCGGCGGGCATATCGTTGCCGGGCATATTGACGGGACCGGGGTTATCAGCGAGATCAAAAAAGAGGAGAATGCGGTATGGATCACCATAAGGACAAGTCCGGAGATCATGCGCTATGTGATAAAAAAGGGCTCTGTTGCTATTGACGGAGTGAGCCTTACAGTGGCCCGGACTTATGACGACGGCTTCGCAGTATCTGTTATACCCCATACAGGTGACGAAACTACCCTTTTGGATAAACAGGCAGGTGACATGGTGAACCTGGAAAATGATATCATAGGCAAATATGTAGAGAAACTGATGGGGACACATGAAAAGGACACAGGTATGCAAACTTCTTCCAAAGATACGGTATTTGATCTGGAATATCTTAAAGAGCACGGATTTTGAAATATATATATTGTCTGAAAACAAATGCATTTTCAAGTGTCTGCCAGTTTGAAAAAAATAATACCGGGACATACTATTACATCAATTACAGGAGGCGTATATGCCTGAAGAAACATTTACATATAATACGATAGAAGAGGCCATTGAGGAGCTTCGTGACGGACGTATCATCCTGGTGTCTGATGATGAGGACAGGGAAAACGAGGGAGATATGATATGCGCCGCTGAGTTTGCTACTCAGGAGAATATCAACTTCATGGCAACCTATGCTAAAGGACTGATCTGTACCCCAATGAGCATAGATGTGGCGGATCGTCTGGGACTGCCGCCCATGGTTTCTGAAAATACAGACAATCATCAGACTGCTTTTACAGTGTCTATCGATCATGTTGAGACCACCACAGGGATATCGGCGGCTGAGCGTTCATTTACCATGATGAAATGTGCCGACGAAAATTCAGTGCCAACCGATTTCAGACGCCCAGGGCACGTGTTTCCCTTAGTTGCCAGATACGGCGGTGTCCTAACCAGAAACGGACACACAGAGGCTACCGTGGATCTGCTGAGGCTGGCGGGAATGAAAGAGTGCGGCGTATGTTGTGAAGTCATGGAAGATGACGGCACCATGATGCGCACCCCACGGCTCCGGGAAATGGCAAAAAAGCACGGACTGGTGTATGTAACCATAAAGCAGCTCCAGGAGTATTGCCGTATACATGAAAAACATGTTATAAAAGAGGCAGAGGCACATTTGCCCACAAAATACGGTGATTTTCAAATGTACGGATTTATAAATGACCTGACATGTGAGCACCATGTGGCCCTGGTAAAGGGAGAAATAGGTGACGGTGAGGATGTGTTGTGCCGTGTCCATTCAGAGTGTCTGACGGGAGATACATTCGGCTCTCTCAGATGTGACTGCGGCGAGCAGCTTGCCAAAAGTATGTCGGTGGTGGAAAAGGAAGGCCGCGGTATCATCCTTTATATGCGCCAGGAAGGGCGTGGCATCGGTCTCATAAACAAGATAAAGGCCTATGCTCTTCAGGAACAGGGGATGGACACCGTAGAGGCAAATGTGGCACTGGGATTTCCGCCTGATATGCGGGAGTACTGGGTGGGTGCCCAGATACTTAAAGAACTGGGAGTGAGGTCTTTAAGACTCCTCACCAACAACCCGGAAAAGATGTATGCTCTTTCGGATTTCGGGCTGGAGATCAGGGAAAGAGTACCTATAGAAACAGTCCCCCAGAAGTTTGATATACGCTATCTCAAGACCAAGAAGACAAAAATGGGACATATACTGACAGAAGTAGAGTGAGACAGCGTACAGTTATCTGTCTTAATAAAACAAATGAGGAGCTGACAATGAGAAAAGTAAAAAGATTAGTTATAGCAGGTCTTTTGAGTTTATCTGTTACGGGAGCAATAGCAGCACCGTTGATCGCACAGCCGGATGGGGTAGAAGCCGCTATTACGGTCTCAGGTCCGGACCGGGTGATCATAGGAAAAACGATCAGGCTGAAGGTAAATGAAAAAGCAAGTTTCAGATCATCTGATAAAAAGATCGCTACAGTAGATTCTAACGGAAATGTAAAAGGTATTAAGCGCGGCACAGTTACGATAACGATCAAAACATCGAAAGAAACAACTAAAAAAGAGATAAATGTGATTCCGGCTGACGGATGGTATAAAGAAAACGGATCCTGGTACTATTACAAGGATTCAAAAATGATAACGGGCTGGCAGAAAATGGGTAAAGGCACATCAAATCCTGATGGAAACAGTGCTATGCACTGGAGTTACTTTGGAAATGACGGTATATTGCGTACAGGCTGGCAGGAACTCGGCAAAGGAACAAAGAATCCCGACGGAGATACCAAAAGGCATTTTTCTTATTTTGGTGATAATGGCTGGCTTAGATCCGGCTGGCAATGCATGGGTAAGGGCACATCCAATCCCGATGGCAACAGTGCCGTGCACTGGAGTTATTTCGGAAGTAACGGATGGCTCCGCACAGGATGGGTGCATTTAGAAAAAGGTACCTCTGAACCTGATGGGAACACAACACCGCACTGGTCCTTTTTTGGAGAAAACGGATGGTTAAGGACCGGCTTACAAACATTAGGTAAAGGTACATCCAATCCTGACGGCAACAGTGCAAAACATCAGTCATACTTCAATGCAAACGGCTGGCTTGTGGTAAGCAGAGCGCTTGAATTAGGAGAGAAGATCTATTGGGCAGATGGTAACGGATGGCTTTCTGATTGCTCAGGTGGCAAGTTTAGTATCGGCAACGGAAGAAAGACGATACTCATAGGCGATTCCAGAACAGATATGGCCTACTATGAAGTATATTGCGGAAGTAATTATAAAAACGAAGTATGGAATGAAACCAAAGGAATAGAAAGATGGTATGCCAAGGTAGGCATCGGGATCAAAGATACAACATGGTTTAATAAAACTATCGCTAATGTGGAGAGTCATTTAGATGATTCAACAGATGTGGTATTTCTTTTAGGTTATAACGATCTGCAAAATAACGTTAAATACAAGGATTATATTAACAAGAAAGCTAATGCGTGGATAAAAAAAGGAGTTAAAACGTATTTTGTATCTGTAAATCCCACAACCAAAAGCGCAAATAGTCAGGTTAGATCATTTAATACTTATATGAAAAAAAATCTGAACAAAAATGTAAAATTTATAGATACATTTAACAATGTAACATTTAATTACAGCAAAGACGGAGAGCACTATAAAGCAAATACAAATAAGGCGATAATCAACTATGTGATGACACATAAATAATACCGCATGACCGGCAATAATAAAAGGAGTACAGCATGAGCACAAATATCATCGAAGGAAAGGTAGTAGCAAAAAAAGGCATGAAGGTGGGGATCGTGGCATCCCGATTCAACGAATTCATCACATCAAAGCTTCTTGGCGGAGCACTTGACGGACTGGTGCGTCACGGGGTGGAAGAAAAGAACATAACCACCGCATGGATCCCGGGGGCGTTCGAGATCCCGGTGATCGCAAAGAGGATGGCCCAGACAGGTAAGTACGATGCGGTGATCTGCGTGGGTGCGGTTATCCGGGGTTCAACGACTCACTATGACTATGTGTGCAACGAAGTATCCAAGGGGATCGCTCATGTTTCTTTAGAGACAGGCATTCCCGTGCTTTTCGGTATACTTACCACGGAAAACATCGAGCAGGCTATAGAACGCGCAGGCAGTAAATCAGGTAATAAGGGGTATGACTGCGCTCTTTCCGCTATTGAGATGGTGAATGTGATCGATCAGCTTTAAGGAGTATCATATGTCAGAACAAACCGAACGATTCGGTTTTCTTAATTCAAATATACTCAAGATCATAGCGCTGGTCACAATGACCATCGATCATATAGGAGCCATCATATTTCCCCAGTATGAGATATTAAGGATCATAGGGCGGATCGCATTTCCCATATTTGCCTATATGATAGCCGAAGGCTGCTTTTACACAAAGCACAAAAAACGTTATCTCGGGGAGATACTTATCATCGGAGCCATATGCCAGGTGGTCTTTTATATATTTGACCATAGTTTTTACATGTGCGTGATGATCACGTTTGCGCTATCCATAATCATCATCTTCTCCATTCAATGGGCTAAGAAAAAAGACAGTATCCCGGCCTGGATACTGCCTCCCGCACTTATAGCCGGGGTGTATGTTCTGTCAGTGACCATCCCGGGAATTGTTGGAGAAAAGGTATTTCATATAGATTATGGTTTCGTAGGCATCATGATACCCGTGGGCGTGTTTCTGGTAGAGAATAAATGGCTCAAGCTCCTCGTCATGGCAGGAGGGCTTTTTCTCCTTGGATATCTTTCCGTGGATCCTGTGCAAATGTGGGGTCTGCTGGCACTTATACCTCTTTTGTTTTATAACGGCAAACGGGGCAGGATACGTATGGGACAGTTTTTCTATATTTATTATCCTTTGCATTTGGGGGCGTTGTGGGGGATAAATCTTGCGTTAAAGATGTAAGACAGGGAAATGTCCCATTTTTTCATAATGAATAAAGCTATTAACAGGGAGAACACGTGAAGAGAAAAGAAACATACAATGGTTTAGTCACGGATACGGTGAATTTCCCGGCTAAGGCCCGGGTGGAGGTTTTCGGAGCTCCGGATGAGGAAGATAACGGGACATATGTGACTGTTAAGAATGTGATACCCGGGCAGAGGATAAGATTCCGCCTGAAAAAAAAGGGAGTGGGGGATTTTTTTGAGCTTCTGGAAAGATCACTTTATGAAACAATAGAAGCGTGCAAAGCCTTTCAGGTATGCGGTGGCTGCATTTACCAGACCATGGAATATGATAAGCAGCTGGAGATAAAAGAGGCTGGTGTAAAAAGACTGATCGAGGGAGTGTACGGAGAGGGGGAGAGAGTTCCCTGTTTCGATCCTGTACTGCCTTCGCCCCAAAATGAAAGATACCGCAACAAGATGGAATACAGTTTCGGGGATGAATATAAAGACGGTCCCATGACCCTGGGGCTGCATAAGCGGGGCGGAAGATACGATGTTATAACAGCTGACGGCTGTCGTCTGGTTCATGATGACAATAATATCATCGTCCGTAAGACATTGGACTATTTTACGGAAGCCGGAATTCCGTATTACAACAAAAAATCCGGCGAAGGAGTGCTCAGGCATCTGGTGCTTAGACGAAGCGAAGCCACAGGAGAGATACTGGTATGTCTCGTCACTACCTCAGAACCGGGTTTAAAATGTAAAAGTGATGGTGATATTTGCAGCGGTATTTTGGAGGGCTTTGTGTCAGCGCTTCTTTCCCTTGAACTTGAGGGAAACATATGCGGTATCATCCATACCGTAAATGACAGTCCGGCAGATGCGGTAAAGGACGAAGGGACCACGATCTTATATGGCAGGGACTTCATTATGGAAAAGATCCTTGGCCTGGAATTTAAGATAACTCCCTTTTCCTTTTTCCAGACGAATTCCAAAGGAGCAGAGGTGCTTTATGGGAGAGCCAGGGAGTATGCAGATGTTTCCTGCACAGACAGCGTGACGGGCCAGCCGGAGCATACAGCTAAGCCTGTCATATTTGACCTGTACAGCGGGACAGGGACCATAGCCCAGATCATGGCGCCGGTGGCAGAAAAAGTGATCGGTGTGGAGATAGTAGAAGAAGCTGTGATAGCCGCACGGCAAAATGCAGCCTTAAACGGGCTTGAAAACTGCGAGTTCATCGCAGGAGATGTGCTCAGGGTATTGGATGAGATAGAGGAAAAGCCGGATTTTATCATACTGGATCCCCCCAGGGACGGGGTACATCCTAAAGCACTGCAAAAGATACTTGGTTACGGAGCAGATAATATATTATATATTTCATGTAAACCCACTTCTCTGGCAAGAGATATGGAAATATCCCGGGAAGCAGGATACGAAGCTGCCCGTATCGGATGCGTGGACATGTTCCCCGGTACGGCCCATGTGGAGACGGTGTGCCTGCTTAGCAGGAAAGATTTCAACAAGCATAGTTATGTGTCATTAGATAAAGGATAGAAAAATGGCAAATATTATAACCGGGATAAGAATAGTGCTTAGTGTCTCTTTACTGTTCTTTCCGGCATTTTCCCCGGCTTTTTTTGTACTGTATATAATTGCCGGGATCTCTGATATGATCGATGGTGTTGTGGCAAGGAAAACGGATACCGTCAGTGAATTCGGGGCGAGATTGGATACAATCGCTGATATGGTGTTTGTGGCGGTTTGCCTGATAAAACTGCTCCCGGTATTAACTGTTCCGGTTTGGCTGTATATATGGATTGGTATTGTTGCGATCATTAAGGTGACCAATATCGTTTCATGGTATCGCAGACAGAAAGAACTTATATCAGTGCATTCCGTAATAAACAAGGTGACGGGAGGTTTGCTGTTCCTGTTTCCGATGATGATCACATTCATAGATCTGAAGATCAGTGCTGTGATCATTTGTGCGGTCGCGACAGCGGCGGCTGTTCATGAAGGGTGTTTGATCAAGACAGGATGATGGGCACACTCGTCAGATGATCAGATTTTAAATAATGTATCATTAACCAGACGGTGATAATAGAAACTGCCCGGAAAAACGGGACTGAATAATGAAATGATTCCCGGTCCACGGGATAAAAAGTTTGTTATTAATGAAGGAGTAAGATATGCGTTTTTTGATACAACGGGTTAAGGAAGCATCAGTTGAAACAGACGGTGATATCATCGGAGCTATAGAGCAGGGATTTCTGGTTTTTGTAGGAATCTGCGAGGGTGACGATAAGCCCACAGCTGATAAGCTGATAAAAAAGCTGCTGGGACTGCGTATCTTCGGAGACAGTGAAGGTAAGACAAACATATCCCTTTCCGATGTGGGCGGCAGTCTTCTTATCGTATCACAGTTTACCTTATATGCGGATTGTAAAAAAGGTAACCGCCCCAGCTTTATAAAGGCAGCAACTCCGGATAAAGCGGAAGAGTTGTATGAGTATATCATTTCGAAATGCAGGAAGCATACAGATGTATCCACAGGCAGCTTCGGCGCAGATATGAAAGTCAGTCTGGTGAACGACGGGCCGTTTACCATTCTTTTAGATGATAAAGAGTTGTAAGACTGTCAAGTAAAAATACTTGACAGTCTTTTTTTAATCTGTTATTATCTTCATCGGCTGTGCTGCAAAAGCTTTTTTTCAGGAACCGGAATATGGACAAGATCTACGAGCAGACATTATTATATGATTTTTATGGTGAGCTTTTAAATGATCATCAGAAACAGGTATTCGAGGATGCGGTGTTTAATGATCTGTCACTCAGCGAAGTGGCAGAGGCTCACGGCATATCCAGGCAGGCGGCCCACGATCTTATCCGCAGGGTTACCATGACTCTGCAGGGATATGAAGAAAAGCTTCATATGATAGACAGATTTAAGAGGATAGAGGCACCTGCGTTAAAGATCAGGGATATTTCGTCGGATGATCTCGAGATCCGAAGATACGCCGAGGAGATCCTGGAGGTTATAAACGCATAGATCATATAAAGGTACAGGATGATCCGCATTTGGATCAGGAGGTGCGATATGGCTTTTGACAGTCTTTCCGAAAAACTGCAAAACGTTTTTAAAAAACTTCGCGGAAAAGGGCGTCTTTCCGAGGCAGATGTTAAAGAAGCCGTTAAAGAAGTAAAGATAGCCCTGCTGGAAGCAGACGTAAACTTTAAAGTAGTAAAAAACTTTGTTAACACTATTCAGGAAAAGGCTGTGGGCGAAGATGTAATGAAATCCCTCACCCCCGGTCAGATGGTTATAAAGATAGTAAATGAAGAGCTTACTGCCCTCATGGGTTCTGAAAGGACGGAGGTGAACTTCCGTACCGACGGGACCCCCACTCACATCATGATGGCAGGTCTTCAGGGATCCGGTAAAACAACAACAGCTGCAAAACTGGCAGGAAAGTTCCGTGACAGCGGAAGACGCCCGCTGCTTGTTGCCTGTGATGTTTACAGACCGGCCGCTGTTGAACAGCTGAAGGTGAATGGTGAAAAGCTGGGTATAGAAGTGTTTTCCATGGGAACGGACGTTGATCCTGTGGAGATAGCCAAAGGTGCTGTGACATATGCAGCAGAAAACCGGAATAATGTGATCATATTCGATACTGCAGGCCGTCTCCATATCGACGAAGAGATGATGGATGAGATCGCCCGCATAAAGTCAGAAGTAGGCGTTGATGAGACCATACTCGTGGTCGATGCCATGACGGGACAGGATGCCGTAAACGTGGCTAAGACTTTTGACGAAAAGGTCGGTATCGACGGAGTCGTGCTTACCAAGATGGATGGTGATACGAGGGGTGGTGCTGCCCTTTCCGTAAAAGCTGTTACCGGACGTCCCATATTATATGTAGGTATGGGAGAGAAGCTTTCCGATCTGGAGGAGTTTTATCCTGACCGTATGGCTTCCAGGATCCTGGGTATGGGTGATGTTCTTACTCTTATAGAAAAAGCCCAGGAAGAGATCGATGAAGATGAAGCCCGGAAGATGACGGAAAAGATCCGTAAGCAAGGCTTTGATTTCAACGATTACCTGAGTTCCATGAAGCAGCTGCGTAAGCTGGGAGGTATCACCAAATTTATGGGAATGCTTCCGGGACTTGGCAGTAAGGTGAAGGGACTCGATCTTGATAATGAAGAGACGGAGACTACCCTGAACAAAAATGAAGCGATCATTTTTTCCATGACTCCCCAGGAAAGGGAAAATCCGGATATCCTTAATCCGTCCAGAAAGAAAAGGATAGCAGGCGGTGCCGGCGTTGATATCAGCGAAGTGAACAGACTGGTAAAGCAGTTTGATCAGGCACGTAAGACCATGAAGCAGATGCCGGGCCTTATGAAAGGAGCCAAAGGCGGGAAAAAAGGCCTGTTTGGCAAGCTGCCGTTCTAAAACAGATAACAACGGACAGGTTTAACATCTGCCCGGACAATATATAACATTTACACAATAATAAGGAGTAGAAAATGGTTAAGATCAGATTAAAGAGATTAGGTGCTAAGAAAAAGC
>CACZTF010000103.1 GCA_902784025.1 uncultured Lachnospiraceae bacterium | reverse complement strand
ATTTGAGGAAAAATTCAATCTCCCCTTTACTTTGCTTTCAGATACTGAAAAAGAAGTTATACAGGCATACGATGTATGGAAGGAAAAGAAAACTTGCGGTAAAGTATCCATGGGAGTGGTGAGGACCACATACCTCATAGATGAAAACGGTATGATAATAAAAGCTTTTGATAAAGTGAAAGCAGCTGATAACCCTCAGCAGATGCTTGATGAACTGGGATAAGGCAGGACAGGAGAACAAATGGGTCTTTTATATTGATCAGCGCCAAGGCAGATAGTGGTGTAAAATTTGTTAAGTGGACAAAGGACGGTAAGGATTTTTCCACGGAGGCAGAGATCAAAGTACCAGCAGACGAAGATTCAGAGTATGTTGCAGTGTTTGAGTGATGGTTGTTATTGAGCAGATAAAACTCCCCGTGGGACATACAAAAGAAGATGTCTCAGGACAGGTGTGCAAACGTCTGGGTATAAAGGATACGGATAAATGTCCGGCGTATGAGATAATCAAGCGTTCAATAGATGCGCGTAAAAAGCCGGACATTTTTTTTGTGTACAGTGTGGAAATAATCGACCGGAAATTTAGTATACCGAAAAAGGCAGATAAAAGGTATGTGAAGGAAACCTTACAAGAGAGGTACCGTTGGGTTGGTGAGGGCATATGCGGATCAGACCATAATAATATCACTGCGGAAGATAAAAGATCACTCATATATACGATCGAAAAAAAAGACAATGTACATAAAAACGTATCTGTTTATAAGTCTGACAGTCCGGATTCAGATAAACACAAAGGTGCAGCCGTACAGGATAGTTTAGTCAGACCTATAGTGGTGGGTTTTGGTCCGGCGGGCATGTTCTGCGCTCTGTTTCTGGCTCGGGCGGGGCTTAACCCCATAGTGTTGGAGCGGGGGAAACCGGTGGATGAGAGGGTAAAGGATGTTGAGAGTTTTTTTGTCGGTGGCACTCTTAATGAAAACTCAAATGTACAATTTGGCGAGGGGGGAGCAGGTACTTTTTCAGACGGCAAGCTGAATACGGGGGTGGGATCCCAGGGAGGCCGGAGCCGTGAGGTGCTCGTTACATTTGCAGAGCATGGAGCCCCGGAGGAGATACTGTATGATAACAAGCCTCATATAGGAACGGATGTTCTGGTAAATGTGGTTAAGAGTGTCCGCGAGGAGATCATTTCTCTGGGGGGAGAGATGTTTTTTGACTCCTGTCTCACTGACATAAAGCTGTCCCCGGATGGTGCAGTGACTTCTGTTATATACCGTAACACGGAGACAGGAGATGAAAATGAGATAGTCACGGGTGCGGTATGCCTTGCCATAGGTCACAGCGCAAGAGATACGTTTGCAATGCTGTATGAAAAGGGGGTTCCCATGCAGCAGAAAGCATTCGCCGTGGGGCTCAGGATAGAACATCCCCAGAGTCTGATCGACCGTTTTATGTACGGGGAAGATCATGAAGAACTGAGACGAAAGTACAGGCTCCCGGCGGCGGATTACAAGCTCACAGCCCATACCGGATCCGGCAGAGGGGTGTATTCCTTTTGCATGTGTCCCGGGGGATTCGTGGTTGATTCATCTTCGGAACAGGGCATGACGGCGGTAAACGGCATGAGTTACTTTGCGCGGAACGGGGCAAATGCAAATTCTGCATTAATAGTTTCGGTATCCGGGAAGGATTTCGGCGAGGGTGTGCTTGATGGTGTTGAATTCCAGAGAAAGCTGGAACGGGCAGCATTTATAGAAGGGGGTAAAGGGGATGGTATTCCTGTTCAGTTGCTCGGGGATTTCCTGAAAAATAAGAAAAGCACTTGTATAGGTGCGGTAACACCATGTATAAAAGGAGATTTTACCCTGGGTAACCTGCGCGAGGTTATCCCGCCTTTTGTTTCCGATGCCATAGCAGAGTGTATGCCTGCATTTGAAAAACGCATTCCCGGCTTTTCCATGGGTGATGCCTGTCTTTCCGGGGTGGAGTCACGTACGTCTTCACCGGTAAGGATACTCAGAGGCGAAAACAGGATGTCAGAAATATGCGGCCTTTTTCCCTGTGGTGAAGGTGCAGGCTACGCAGGAGGCATCATGTCCAGCGCGGTGGACGGAATAAAAGCAGCGGAAGATATTTTCTATTTTCAATTACAATAAAACTTTTGTGGGGGTATATACAGAACAACCGGAATGTGTAGGAGTTAAAGATGAAAGTAAAGTTTTTCGGCAGCGGATCATTATCCGCTGTTTTTTTAATGATTTTTTTGTAGAAACTTTTTTTTACAAAAAATAATCCCGGGGGAGGGGTTTTGTTTAGTTAAGTTGTATGAGTAGTATGGAAAAATAAAAACAAAAGGGGAACAGTAAAAATGGACAGAGAAGTTGATAAAAACGGGAAATTTAAGGAAGAGATCAAAGAGAGATGGGAGGATGCTGCCGAGGGTTATTATGAAGGCGTAAAAAAAGAACTGGAAGGTCCCAAAAAAGATGCCTGGAAAAATTATATTTCAGATCTGTTACCGGAAGGAAAGAAGATGAAAGTTCTGGATATAGGCACCGGTCCCGGTTTCTTTCCGGTAGTTCTGGGAATGGAAGGACATTCTGTGACCGGTATTGATGTTACTGATAATATGCTGAAATACGCACGCAAAAATGCAGAAGAATACGGTGTAGATGCTGAGTTCTTAAAAATGGATTGTGCGCATCCGGAATTTGATGATGAGACATTTGACCTGATAATCTGTCGTAATCTTACGTGGATATTGCTTGAACCTGAAGAAACATTTAAAGAGTGGAAGCGTATACTTAAGACCGGCGGCAGACTCCTGATATTTGACGCAAACTGGAACAGATATCTTTTTTGCGGGGAACTTAGGAAAAAAAGGGACGAAAACCTCAAGCGTGTCCGGGAAAAATACGGTGCTGCCAGCCATGATCATCTGGATCAGGATGAAATGGAAGCAGAGGGAAGGGCACTTCCTATGGGCAGGAATGACAGGCCTTCATGGGATCTTGAGACATTTATTAAGATGGGCTTTAAAAAAGTATTTGCTGATACAGATATTTCAGACACCATACCTTTCAGTGAAAAAGAATTGATGGAATATGAAGGAGTATCTCCTCAGTTTATGGTGGGAGCAATAAAATAAAAAAACACAAAAAAAGAAAAAACATCCTGGGGGTAGGGTTGTTTTTTTCAGATTACAGATAATAGAATTGAGAAAATGATAAAAAATATGGAGGTTTTATTAGTAATGAAAAAGAGAAGATTGAAGGCGGTTATCTTAGGCTTAACATCAGCAGCTGTCTTAGGCGTATCACTTGCAGGGTGCGGCGGTTCAGGCAGCAGTGACGGCAACCAGTCGGAAACAACGACAGGCTCATCAGACAGCACTACTTCTGACAGCGGCAGCAGTCAAAAGAGTGATAAAACTCTTACTGTTGCCATCACCGAAGATGTGGGTACACTTAATCCCCATTCTTACGGTTCTCCCATGTGCGTTCAGGCACTTATTTACGAGGGAATGACCAGATATGTGAACGATGAGGTTGTAGGGGGAATAGCTGAAAGCTGGGATATATCTGATGACGGAAAGGAATATACCTTCCATCTTGATAAGAAAAATGTATTCAGTGACGGAACTCCGGTAAATGCTGATATCGTTAAGAAGAATTTTGATGCCGTTCTCAAATATAAAGACGAACATAACTGGATGGAGATGTTTAACGTTCTTGAAAAAGTCGAGGTCGTAGATGACTATACTGTCAAATTTTACCTTGCAGAACCGTATGACGGTCTTCTTCAGGAATTATCCCTGTCCAGGCCGGAGCGTATAGGTGCAGAGGCTATGTTCCCTGCCGACGGAGACACAAAAGAAAAGATAGCGGAGCCTATAGGATCAGGTCCTTGGAAGCTTTCAGACAGGGTTGAGGGACAGTATGCCGTATTTGAAAGAAATGAGAATTATCACGGAACAGTTCCTGATTTCAAATATCTCAAGCTCATCGTTATTCCTGATATGAATACTGCTGCCAACTCCCTTAAGGCCGGTGAAGTGGATATGATCTACGACCTTGCCGGACACGGAACTGAGATGACAGGTGATACATTTAACGAGCTTAAGGGATCAGGATTTGTGGCAGAACTGTCAGATCCCGTTTCAACCAATACCATAGCTCTCAACAGTGCGGACGGACCTACTAAAGAACTGGAAGTAAGACAGGCTATAGCTTATGCGATCGATAAAGAGAGCATAGCCCAGAATATCTACAGCGGCATGGTAGGTACAGCTGATTACCTTATGTCCAAAGACACAACATACTGTAACTTCGATGATCTGACTGTTTACACACATGACGAGGAAAAGGCAAAAAGCATCCTTGATCAGGCAGGCTGGACCATGGACGGGGATTACAGGAAAAAGAACGGTGAAGAGTTAAAGGTTTCCTTCCTGTATGAAGGAAATAATGATGCAATCAAGAATCTGGGACAGGCTCTTCAGGCAAATCTTAAAAAGGTAGGAGTAAATTTAGAACTTGTACCCGAGGATTCTACGGTATTTTATGAGTCTCAGGAAAAAGGTCTCTTCAACATGATCCAGTCGGAGACATGGGGAATGCCTTTTGACCCTTATTCATACTTCAGTTCATTCCGTCATCCTTCCCATGCGGATTATGCTGCACAATCAGGTATAAGCGAGAAAGCGCAGGTGGATCAGTCCGTAACAGATATGCTCCATGCTACAGATCCGAAGGTTGCTGAGGAAAAGAGCCATTATATTTTAAAGACACTTTCTGATGAGTCAGTGTACGTGCCTCTGGTATATACCCAGGTTCCTTATGTATATAACGGAGATGTGGTTTCAAATGTAACATTTAACACTACAGTAGATGTTCAGTTTGAAGAATTCAAAGCTAAATGATGATAAACAAAACCATAAAACAAAACCATAAAAAATAAAACCGGAAAAACCTGTGTAGGCGATATATCAGTAAACTGATACTGTTTTAGCCGCCACAGGCTTTTGTATGATTAAGAAGATAAGGAGATTAATGTTTTGGCAAAATATGTTATTAAAAGACTTTTGATCCTTATACCTATATTGTTTCTGGTATCCATCATAGCTTTCGGACTTGTGCGTCTTATGCCCGGAAACGCAGAAGTAGCATATCTTCAGGCTGCCGGGATACCTCCCACCGAAGAGCTGATAGAAACGGTCAGAAAAGATATGGGATATGACCGTCCTTTGCTCGTGCAATATTTTGACTGGTTGGGAAAGGCTGTACGATTAGACTTCGGAATATCTTATGCATCAAAGAAAGTAGTAAGCGAAGAGCTTTTTGGCGCTCTTCAGTATACCGCAAAGCTTGCAGGATTTTCATCCCTCATAGTGCTTGCCGTAAGTATTCCCATGGGTATTGTTTCAGCTGTAAAGTCGAATAAGGCTCCGGATAATGTAAACAGGGTGGTAGCCTTCGTAGGAGCGTCTATGCCTTCCTTCTGGCTTGGACCGCTTCTTGTACAGCTTTTCAGTCTGACTCTGGGATGGCTGCCGGTACAGGGAGCAATGTCCTTCAGACATCTTATCCTTCCTTCCATAACCATGTCGGTACTCTATATTGCCACCTATTCCAGATTGCTGAGGAACAGTCTGCTGGAAAATATAAGCAAACGTTTTGTAACATACAGCCGTGCCAGAGGTGTAAGTGAGAATAAGATAATCACCAATCATGTGCTTCGCACATCCATGATACCTGTAGTTACCACATTCGGTATCAATTTCGGACACATGATAGCGGGTTCCACAATAGTTGAGGTGTTGTTTTCGTGGCCCGGCCTGGGCAGACTAATAATCTCATCCATTGCTGCAAGGGATTTCCCCATGATACAGGGGTATATAGTCCTTATGGCTGTGATCTTTATACTCGTAAATCTGGCTACGGATCTGATAACAGTGGTACTTGATCCGAGGATGAGGGAGGCTTTATAAATGGGATCAAAGATAGTATTAAAAAAGTTTTTTACGAAAAAATCCACGATCGTTTTTTTGTGTATAATAGCTGCTATCGTTATTGCAGGTATCCTTGCTCCTTGGATCGCACCCCATGATCCTGTTGAGCAGAAGTTGGAAAATAAATTCCTGATGCCGTCATGGGAATATCCCATGGGTACCGATAATTTCGGAAGATGTATATTCTCACGTATTCTTTATGCAACAAGAAAGACCCTTGGTTTTTCATTCCTGTGCACTGTGATAGCTGCAGCTATAGGTATTACCCTTGGTCTTATAGCGGGATTTAAAGGCGGGATCATTGATACTATCATAATGAGGACATGTGATGTTTTATATGCTTTTCCCAGTCTGGTGCTGGTAATGGCAATAGTGGGTATTTTCGGTACGGGGATATTCAATGTCATTATAGCTATGCTTATAATGCAATGGCTATGGTATGCGAGGGTAGTGAGAAATCTGACAGCAAGTGAAAAATGTAAAAGTTATATATCTGCAGCCAAGGTATGCGGGACTAAAAATACAAAGATCATCTTTTCTCACATTTTTCCGAATATCATACCCTACATGATAGCAATATTCACGGTTGATTTCGGTCATACTATTCTTTCCATATCAGGGTACTCATTCCTGGGATTGGGTGTACAACCTCCCGAATCAGAATGGGGAGCAATGATAAGTGACGGAAGGAGCTTTATAAATACTGATTCCTGGCTTATGTTCTGGCCCGGAATTATGATCCTGATAACAGTTGTTATCGTGAACATAATAGGTGACCATATGCGGGATGCTTTGGACAGTCAAAGCGTTTGATAAAGGAGTGATACTTTTGGCAAAGTTACTTGAAGTAAAGAATCTGGATATACGCCTTAAAAAAGGAAAAGAAACGATACCTGCAGTAAACGGTGTTTCATTTTCCGTGGAAAAAGGTAAGACTCTTGGAATAATAGGTGAGAGCGGAAGTGGAAAATCCCTTACATGTTACGGTGTAATGGGACTCCTTGATAAAAAACTCTGGGATTACAATGGTGAGGTATATCTTGACGGTGAGCTGCTTGATATAAAAGATAACAAAAAAATGCAGAAGATAAGGGGGAATAAGATAGCTCTCATCATGCAAAATCCCATGAGTGCATTTAATCCGGTAATAACCATAGGTGCACATTTTGTGGAGACCATTAATAAGACAGGTGAGACAAAAAAAACAAAAGAAGAGATAAGATCAAAAGCCCTGGAACTTATGGACAAGATGCGTATACGTGATCCGGAGGTTGTATATAAGTCTTATGCGTTTCAGCTTTCAGGAGGAATGCTTCAAAGGATAATGATAGCGCTTGCACTGGTATCCGAACCGGAACTGCTTGTAGCCGATGAACCGACTACCGCACTTGATCTGACAGTGCAGCACGAGATAATGAACATCCTTCATGGAATGCAGAAGGATTATGAAACATCTATACTGATAGTTTCCCATGATCTGGGGGTGATATCACACCTAGCGGATGATATAGCGGTGATGTATGGTGGTGAATTTATGGAAAAAGGACCGGCACATAAAATACTGGCTGATCCGGAACATCCTTATACAAGAGGACTGTTTTCTTCAAGGCCGGCATTCTCTAAAGAAAGGTTAAAAATGATGCCGGGAAGTCCGCCACGGCTTGAAGAAAGAGGGACCGGTTGTCAGTTTTACGGACGTTGCGGTGAAAGAAAGAATGGCTGTAAGGAATATTCGCCCGACAAAGGAACAATGATATCAGACCGGGAGGTACGCTGTCTTTTGGTGGATACAGAAGAGACACAAAGGAAATTGGGCGCCTGAACCTGTACAGGTCTGAAATACGGAGGCATTCATGTCATTGATCGAGATCAAAAAAGTAAAAAAAAGATATAAAGTAAGAAAATTCGGAAAAACTTACAGCTTTATGGCTGTAAATGACGTATCTTTTTCCGTCGAAGAGGGGAAATGCGTCGGACTGGTAGGAGAATCAGGATGTGGTAAAAGTACTTTAGGGAGACTCATAGTAGGATTGGAAAATCCCACAGAGGGAGAGATTCTTTTTAAAGATGAGTCTGTAAGTACCGGATCCGACAAAAAAGTACCCAAACGCCTGAAATTTGCACGGGATATACAGATGGTCTTTCAGGACAGTTATGATGCAGTAAATCCAAAATTTACCGCAAAAAAGATAATAGAGGAACCGCTGAAGAATTTTACTGATATGACGGCAGAAGAGAGGGAGAAAGAGGTTGTTGATCTTTTGCATAAAGTCGGTCTTGATGAAAAGGATAAAGATAAATTCGCATTGGAATTTTCAGGTGGTCAGCTTCAGCGTGTCTGTATAGCAAGGGCTTTGGCATCCGGTCCTAAGGTCTTCATACTGGATGAGCCCCTTTCAAGCCTTGATGTATCTGTTCAGGCACAGATACTGAATCTTTTGAGTGATATAAAAAAAGATATGGATATTTCTTATCTTCTTATCTCACATGATCTGGAAGCCGTTTATTATCTTGCTGATGCTCTGGTTGTGATGTACGGTGGTCAGATCATGGAGAAGATAGACGACATATCATATTTTGACAAGATGAAACATCCGTATACGCAACGCCTTCTGTCATCCATACCTGCTTATGAGAAATTGGATGGTGTACAGGAAAATGCAGAGATGGTAAGTATGGATCTGCATGTTCAGGCGGATGATTTCAGCGGATGTCCGTATGTGGGAAGATGTCCTAAGAGAATTGATCTGTGTAAGGAAAAAAGACCCGAGATGAAAGAGCTGGAACCAAAACATTATGCGGCTTGTCATATACTGTAATACAGGAAAAGTGCTGTAAAAAATCCCCGGGAGGGGGTTTTTTTATAACATACCTTACAAATAGAATAAAATAATAAGTAAAATGAAAAGGAGGATATGGATGAGTAACTATCTTAAGGTTGCCGGTTTCGTAAGATATGTAAAAAAGGAACTTATCATAAGAGTTTTGCTGGGACTTGCAGTAACCGGTACTTATGTGGCACAGGCGATAATGCTGGCTCAGGGAACAGCTCACGTTTTTGCCATGGATTCAGCAGCAGCAGCAGCCGTGTGTTACGTGATCGCAGCCGGTCTGATAATAACAAGAGCCTTTCTTGTACGGTATTTAGAGGGATATAATAAGTATATCGCCGGGAAAGTAAAAACTGTTATAAGGGAGATGATAATAGGAAAACTCCTGCTTTTAGGTCCCGGATACCAGTCGGATAAACGTTCCGGCAAGATTCAGTCCCTGGTTACTGACGGTGTGGAATATCTGGAGCCTTTCCTGATCAATTATATACCGCAGATATTCGTTGTGGCATTTTCAGTTATTCCTATGGCAGTATATATTTGGTTCTTAAACGTTCCTGCAGGGATTATACTTACCATAGCTGTCGCATTGTCTATTTTTCTTCCTCACATACTGTTTCCGTTTACAAGCCGGGCCAGTGTGGGTTACTGGAGAGAATATGCTGTCCTGAATTCACAGTATGTGGATACTATGCAGGGCATGAATACGGTTAAGTATTTTGACGCTGAAAAAAGAAAGGGGAAGGAACTTGAAGGAAACAGTGAAAGCTTCAGACAAAAACAACTTGTAAATACGCGTAACTCATTGTTTGCTTCAGAAGCCATAACTCTTATGATGGCTATCGGAACTTCTATAACCACCGGCGT
>CACZTF010000102.1 GCA_902784025.1 uncultured Lachnospiraceae bacterium | reverse complement strand
TTTCTTCGGATTCCGTCATGGTGGAGATCACTGGGGAATTCAGTAAGCTGGGTGCTTTTATGGAACTCTTGAGCGGATTCGAGGTTATGGAGGTAGCAAGGACCGGTATCACGGGACTTGCCAGAGGATTTGCAGATATTAAATAATTATTAACATATAACGGAGGATTTTTAAAAATGGCTGAAGCTAAGATTTATTATCAGGATGATTGTGATCTTTCCCTTCTCGACGGAAAGACGGTTGCTATTATAGGTTACGGAAGTCAGGGACATGCACATGCGCTGAATCTTAAGGAGTCAGGCGTGGATGTTGTGATAGGTCTTTATGAGGGTTCTAAGTCTAAGGAGAAGGCTGAGGGTCAGGGACTTAAGGTACTTAATACAGCTGAAGCTGTTAAGAGTGCAGATGTTATAATGATCCTTATCAATGACGAGCTTCAGGCAGATATGTATAAGAATGATATTGAGCCGAACCTTAAGGCAGGTGATATGCTCATGTTCGCCCATGGCTTTAATATCCATTACGGACGCATCAAGCCGCCCGCTGATGTTGATGTTACCATGATCGCACCGAAGGCTCCCGGTCATACCGTCAGAAGTGAGTACCTTGAGGGCAAGGGAACACCTTGTCTTGTGGCTGTTTACCAGGATGCTTCAGGGAAGGCTCTTGATAAGGCCCTTGCTTATGCAGCAGGCATTGGCGGAGCAAGAGCAGGCGTACTTGAAACCACATTCCGTGAAGAGACAGAGACTGATCTTTTCGGTGAACAGGCAGTTCTTTGCGGTGGTGTAACAGCTCTTATGCAGGCAGGATTTGAGACACTTGTTGAAGCCGGATATGACCCCAGAAGTGCATATTTCGAGTGTGTTCATGAGATGAAGCTTATAGTGGATCTTATCTATCAGTCAGGATTCAAGGGGATGAGATATTCCATTTCAAATACTGCTGAATACGGTGATTACATCACAGGTCCCAAGATCATCACTGAGGAGACCAAGAAGGTTATGAAAGAAGTACTCTCAGATATCCAGACAGGCAAGTTCGCTAAGGATTTCCTTCTTGATATGTCAGATGCAGGCGGAAAGGTGCATTTTAACGCTCTCAGAAAGAAGTCTGCCGAGCATCTTCTTGAGAAGACAGGCGAAGAAGTAAGATCACTTTACAGCTGGAATGATGAAAGCGAGAAGCTGATCAATAACTAATAAAAACTTTCAGACATATGATAACGGAAGCTGCAGATATCGAATGTGATAATAATCTGATATTTTGCCGCTTCCTTTATTTTTTATACAATTTGTGTTATAATACAGATGGACTGTAGACGGTATTTACATTTACACTAAGCCTTTAGGGAAATATGCGGATTTATCCCGAAGTCTGCGGCATTGACCGCAAGACATTTTAGAAATGCATATGACCCGGCAGAATAGGTTTAAAGGGGGTAAGCATAT
This sequence comes from uncultured Lachnospiraceae bacterium, assembly GCA_902784025.1. GTDB lineage: Bacteria > Bacillota > Clostridia > Lachnospirales > Lachnospiraceae > UBA4285. The sequence goes on along the minus strand of CACZTF010000102.1, from coordinate 30,972 downwards.
GAAATTCAGAAAAATAAGCGATAATAAATTTCAGTGCATCTTGTATCAGGAGGATATGAAAAACTTTAATATAACCATAGAGGATTTTCTTCATTCCGATCCGGAGAAGATCCATGACCTTTTGGAAACAGTTGTTGAAGAAGCGTATGAGCAGATAGGTGTGGACATCGCAGGTAATGTTATGTCTCTTCAGCTTGTACCCCAGCCGAATCATACACTCCTCCTTACGGTTTCATCAAGACAGGAGGATGCGATTCCCGATCTTATCAGACCTGTGATCGGTGAAGAGGGTGTTAACACTTTTCAGGTTGCAGAGGAGATACCTACGGCTGACGAGATAGTAAAACAGGCTTTGTCCATTCCTGTGGTTTTCCGCTTCGAAAGCCTTAAGGATGTGGAGAGATTCTGCTCTGTTTCCAAAAAGACCAGAGGTATAGAAAGTAAGCTCGTTAAGGGAGAGGATTATGGTTTTTATATGATAATAATAAGAAAATCGTGTTCCGAGCGTGCTTTCGTTTCTTTCATTGCTAACATATTAGAGTATTCTGATATTTATACATCCAAGGAACTTGAAATTGAGTATCTTAAAGAACATGGCAAAGTTCTTCTCGAAAAGAATGCCATAAATACAATAAAAAAATATTGCGGCTGATAACAGGTTGCAGACTGCCGTTTTATACGGCAGTTTTTTTTCTGCATATGAGCAGGAGTAGGACAGAGAACATTACCCAGTCTTATATGTCTTAATCATAATGAACAGGGAGAAACAATATGCGATATCCGGAATTTTTAAGACCGGGCGGTACCATAGGTTTTGCGGCGCCGTCCTACGGTTGTACCATAGAGCCTTATATGTCAGGTTTTGAGGCGGCTAAGAAAATATTTGCAGAAATGGGATACAAGACTTTTACAGGAGAAAACTGTTCCAGGTCTGATGGCATCGGAATAAGTTCAAGTCCGGGAAGATGCGGAAAGGAACTTACTGAAATATATACAGGTAGTGATTGCGATATCATAATTTCCTGTGGCGGCGGCGAGCTTATGTGCGAGATCCTGCCTTTTGTGGATTTTGAAAAGATAAAGAAGGCCAAGCCTAAATGGTTTCTCGGCTATTCCGATAATACAAACTTTACGTTTACTTCAGCTGTTCTTGCGGACACTGCGGCAATATACGGACCATGTGCTCCCACTTTCGGAATGAAAAAATGGCACAGGTCTTTAGAGGACACCTGGGATATGATCTCAGGTAAGCATCTTGGCGTGAGCGGATATGACAAATGGGAGATTGAAAGTCTTAAGACACCGGATGATCCCCTGGAGCCTTATAATCTGACGGAAGAAAAAAAGCTGGTATTGTGCCTGGGAAATAAAACCGTGGAAAATGTGACTATGAAGGGACGGATGATAGGAGGATGCCTGGATACCTTACTTACCCTTATAGGAACTCCGTTTGATAAAGTAAAGGAGTTTATACAGCGCTATAAAGGCGATGGCCTGGTCTGGTTCCTGGAGGCTTGTGATCTGAGTGTCTACCAGATAAGAAGAGGGTTGTGGCAGATGAAACAGGCAGGCTGGTTTGAGGGTGTGTCAGGATTTATTTTCGGACGTCCGATGCATTTTGACGAGCCTGAAGGAGTTTTAGACAGACATTTGGCAGTAACAGCTCATTTGGAGGAATTAGGAGTTCCAATTGTAATGGATGCAGACCTGGGACATCTTCCTCCGGCTGTTCCGGTCATAACAGGGGCGTTGGGGGAGATTTCTGCTGATAAGTCAAATATGCATATAGATCATTTACTTGTTTGATCATCATCTATATGATCAACAGCAATGCATATCAGCAGTGGGTTTTAAAGAAACAGGTGGTGTTAACAGCAAATATTTAAGAAATAAAAGAATATATATAAGACGTTACTATCTAAAAAAATCATATTTTACCGGTTTGATTTGAAATTTTTTATTGTAAAAAAATAACATAGGTTTATAATAAAAAAAGACTAAAGTTATTAAATTTTTATTAAGAAAGGAGAAACCGATCATGTTTTTTTTAGATTCAATTAACTTTTTCGGTGGTGTTTCTTCAGCCATCCAGGCTGCGCTGCTCCTAATAGTAGGGCTTGTTGCAGCAGCTATAGCACGTTTTGTCGTTAAGAAGATCCTTCTTAAAGTTTTTGACAGAAATGCAAAGAAGCATCTGGCTGAAAAGAAAAACACTGAAGGCGATGCGGTCGCCGAGGAAGAAGAAAATGTAAAAAGGGGTATTTTCGCAGGTCTTATGGAAAATAAGACGCAGCTTGCCTCAATCATTGGTAACTTAGTATTTGCTATCGTATTTTTACTCTTCCTGCCGGGAGCCCTTGATAAGCTTGGAGTGGACAGCGTGGCTTCACCCATCTCCGGTATGGCAAGGAAATTCGTAGAATTCATTCCCCGTATAATCGCTGCCATAATCATATTGGTATTCGGATATTTCTTATCCAAGCTGGTACGCGATATTCTCAAAGTAATCTTACAAAAAACCAGAATTGATTCACTTCAGAGTAAGCTTGGGATCAGGTCCGGTAAGAATAGTGCTTCTTTTTCCGGGATAATCTCAAATATCGTATTTGCACTTCTGATGATCATCTTTGTGATAGCTGCTCTTCAGGCTCTGCAGCTGCACTCTATTTCTGATCCTGCATCACGGATGCTCGAGAAAGTATTTACATATCTGCCTTTGTTATTTGCTGCTCTTATCGTTATCGTTATCGGTATATTTATTGCAAATATCATCGGTGCTCTTTTGGAAAATGTTATCAAAGGCACGGGCTTTGATCAGAAGATCGGTGAGATCATGCCTAAGAACAAGGAAGGAGATCCGGCTATAGCATTCTCCAAGCTTTTGGGGATAATAGTAAAAGTTGTGATCATCATTTTCTTTGTTGTAGCAGGTCTGCGCATCATGAATATAGAGGTGCTCACTAATATAGGTACAACGATAATCGCTTATATGCCGAATATTCTTGCTGCTATCATCGTATTCCTTATCGCCTGGTTTGTTGCAGACAAGCTTTCCAAAATCATCCTTAAAGCAAGTCCTGACAGTGAAGGATTTGCAAAGGGCGTGAAGGCTGTAGTGTATATCATTGCTGCATTTATGATCCTGTCACAGCTTCATATCGCAAGCAACATTGTGCACATACTCTTTACAGCACTTGTTATCGGTCTGGCTGCCGCATTTGCTATTGCATTTGGTGTGGGTGGAAGACACTGGGCTTCCAGGAAACTTGAAGTGCTTGATGAGAATATTGAAAAGCAGAAGGCAAAGAGAGAGGCTACAAAGGCCGCACGTGCAGCTGCAGGTGAATCGGATGATATTTTTGAAAAGGACGAAAATTCCTTATCAAATATGTTCGGCATCGGTTCCTCCAAATCTTCAGATAAAAATTCAGATAAGAAAAAGAAGGGTTCATTCTTCGGTGGATTCGGAAAGAAGTCGGAAACAGCGGCAGATTCAGTTAAGGATGCGGCAGATAGTGTACCCGGCAATGCTAATGCTCCGGATGATACTGCAGGCACAGATGTTAAAGATACGGCAGGTTCTGTGGCAGATACAACCGGAGTTCATGCAAAGGATATCTCTGATACAGCCGGTAACACTGTAAGCAGTGCTGCAGATAAGGTGAGTGATCCCGCAAAGGATGCTTCAGAGGACACAACTGATTCACCTTATTACTACAGGAATAAGAAAGACAATCAATAAGATCTTTATGAAACAAATATTGAAAAAACAAACATAAGGAAACTATTTAATTAATAATCTTTAGTCGCAGCTACACTAAAGACGCCCATGTCATTTTGACGGGGGCTTTTTTTATTTCGTACTAACAGTTACAAGAAGGTGTTCATCTTTGTTTGTCGTTCTGCAGAAAACTGTTTGGGAACGTTATCACTGCAGTCAGATATCATTACATTTAAGTATAAAACATGATCATAAAAAAAGCTTTTGACTATGATATATTCATGGATTATAATTAGAACTTAAGCAGTTAACAAAATAATTTAGCAATAAAATACATCATAACACGAAAGGAAGAACAGTAATGGGAGCGTATTTCCAGGAAGAGATAGAGTGTGCTTCAGCCGGGAAGATCAAACAGATGCAGGATGAACGGCTGGCTGCGCAGGTTAAGCACGTTTGGGATAATGTGCCGTTTTACAGGAAGAAGCTTGAGGAGGCGGGTATAAAGCCTGAAGATATAAAAGGGCGTGATGATCTGCACAAGCTTCCCTTTACTACTAAGGCAGATCTCAGGGATAATTATCCGGACAAACTGGTTGCAGTTCCTCTTGATGATTGTGTGCGTATCCAGTCTACATCAGGTACTACCGGAAAAAGGGTAGTGGCATATTACACAAAAGAGGATATAGACCTTTGGGAGGATTGCTGTGCCAGAGCTATTGTGGCTGTGGGAGGAAGCAAAAAGGATGTCTGTCAGGTTTCCTACGGATACGGTCTTTTTACGGGAGGTCCCGGTCTGAATGGCGGAAGTCATAAGGTAGGATGTCTTACGGTTCCCACATCTTCAGGAAATACGGACAGGCAGATAATGTTCATTAATGACCTGAAGACCACAATTCTGTGCTGCACCCCTTCATATGCTGCATACCTTGGTGAGTCCATGAAAGAAATGGGTATGAAACCCGATGAGATTCCTCTTAAGGCAGGTATCTTCGGAGCCGAGGCCTGGAGTGAAGAAATGCGGAATGATATCCAGAAAACCCTGGGGATAAAAGCATACGATATCTACGGACTGACGGAGCTTTCCGGTCCGGGTGTGGCTTTTGAGTGCAGTGAACAAAAAGGGATGCATGTGAATGAAGATCATTTCATAGCCGAGGTAGTTGATCCTGAAACAGGGGAACCGCTGCCGGATGGTGAAAAGGGAGAATTGATATTTACATCCATTACAAAAAAAGCGTTCCCTCTGCTCCGGTACAGGACACGTGACATTTGCATATTGTCACACGAAAAATGCGGATGCGGACGTACCCATGTAAAAATGACCAAACCGCTGGGACGTACTGATGATATGCTTATCATCCGCGGTGTAAATGTGTTCCCTTCACAGATAGAGACTGTTCTTCTGAAAGAGGGATATCAGGCCAATTATCAGATCATTGTGGACAGAGTTAACAATACGGATACTCTTGATGTTCATGTGGAAATGACACCCGAAGTATTTACGGATAACGTCGGCGAGATAAGCAGGCGTCAGAATGAACTGGTGGCGGCACTGCGTTCCATGCTTGGTATAAAGGCAAATGTAACACTGGTAGCACCGAAGTCTATAATCAGATCAGAGGGCAAAGCAGTCAGAGTCATCGATAATCGTAAGATTTAGATCATCTGGCCGTAACCGGCTGCCGGAAGATGATCACATGACAAGAACACATATATGTGTGCAGGGATATCGTATACGGAAAGATGACGTAGTTTAAGCTGTATACTATAATAGCAACAAATAAGGAGGAGAAAAATGAGTATATCGCAGATATCAGTTTTTTTGGAAAACAAATCCGGATCGTTGTCAGAGTTTTCGGGAGTTCTGTCTGATAATAATATAAATATACAGGCAATGTCCGTTGCCGAGACTTCAGAATTCGGTATAGTACGGCTGATAACAGACGACACATATGATGCAGCTACTGTATTGAAGGATGCCGGATATATAGCCAGGATAACACCTGTAACCTGTGCAACTATAGAAGACAGACCCGGAAGTCTGCATGAGATAATATCAGTACTTAACAAGTCGGGGATAGATGTGGATTATATGTATGCTTTCCTTGGAGGGAGAAAAGAAAATCATGCTCATATAATCCTGAAGACTGAGGATGATAAAAAAACCGATGCCGTACTGAAAAGTGCCGGCATCGAGTTGTTGGAAGATTGATCATTTTTTGTTGTTGTCTTCTTCATGGCTGTTATTTTCAAACTCTGAATACTGCTCACGCCTTCTTTTGACGGCGCGGCCGATCATAAGGAGTACCCATATCAGTACGGGCAGGATTATGTCGGCTGCGATCAGACCGTTAAATAAGGCGTGAGTTTTTTCGTCCACTATAAAAGCTACTATTATCGTTGTTATGATAAGAGCTCCCCAGGCACATAATCCTATAATGGCAAGTATTCGTTTTGCGTCCATTTTACTGTTTTACTCCTTGATCATTGTTGAGGTGAACATAAATAACGATGAAAGTCATTATAACATAAAACCTGCTAATATTAACCTTTAATTCTGCAAATGACAAATATAATTAATAATTTTTAAGAAAAAGCAAATATAATTAAATTTTAAAAACCAATGAAGTAATAAAGTTCAGTTATATGAGTGATTTTGTTTTACTTTTGCTTCATATTATAGTATAATGCAACGAGTTGAAAGCAATAGCATTTTGTCATAAAAGCGTCCGGCAGAAAGATTTATGGACTGCGTTAATATGATAATACAGACAGAACATACGGAGGAAAAAACTAATGGAATATTACGGATTAGACAAGCTGGGTCTTAACCCGTCTGCTATATACAGAAATCTTGCACCGGCTGTACTAGTGGAGAAAGCACTTGCTTCAGGCGAAGGTCAGCTTATGGATTCAGGGGCTCTTCTGGTAAACACAGGTAAGTATACCGGAAGATCTCCGAAAGATAAGTTTATCGTTGATACTCCCGGCATTCATGACAAGATCGCATGGGGCAGTGTGAACATGCCTGTATCCAGAGAGACCTTTGATGCTATAAAGGCTGAGATGATAAAATATCTGGAAGGTAAAGAGATATATATTTTTGATGGCTTTGCAGGAGCCGATGAAAAACATAAGAGAAAATTCAGAGTCATTAATGAACTTCCATCACAGAATCTTTTTATCAGGGATCTTCTCATACGTCCTTCAGATGAAGAACTTTCCGGGTTCGGTGAAGCTGATTTCACTCTTCTTGTGGCACCCGGATATAAATGCGACCCGGAAAAGTTCGGTATAAATTCCGAAGCTGCTATCATGGTGGATTATGAAGCAAAGTTTGTGATCATTGCCGGTTCGCAGTATTCCGGTGAGATCAAAAAATCTGTATTTTCAGTTATGAATTTTATCATGCCTGTCGAGGATGATGTTCTTCCCATGCACTGTTCTGCCAATATGGACCCTGATACGAATGAAACTGCAGTTTTCTTCGGGCTTTCAGGAACAGGAAAGACTACCTTGAGTGCAGATCCCAACAGAAAGCTCATTGGTGATGATGAGCATGGATGGGGCGATGAAGGAGTATTTAATTTCGAAGGCGGATGCTTTGCTAAATGTATAGATCTTGAAGAAGAGAAAGAACCGGAAATCTATCATGCTATCAAATTCGGTGCTTTGGTTGAGAATGTTGTTGTTGATGAAAACAGGGTACCGGATTATTATGACGGTTCCATTACTGAGAATACGAGGGTCGGTTATCCTATTGATTTTATCTCAAATGCACAGATACCGGGAGTAGGTGGAGTACCAAAGGTAGTTCTTTTCCTTACAGCAGATGCATTTGGCGTACTTCCCCCTATTTCTAAGCTTTCCCAGGAGGCGGCCATGTATCATTTTGTTACAGGATTTACCTCTAAGCTAGCAGGAACCGAGAGAGGGGTTACTGAACCGCAGCCCACATTCTCCACACTTTTCGGTGAACCATTTATGCCTATGGATGCTTCTGTATATGCAAAGATGCTGGGAGACAGACTGGAAAAATACGGTACGGATGTTTATCTTGTTAATACAGGATGGTCAGGGGGTCCTTACGGAACAGGACACAGGATGAAGCTTGCTTTTACAAGGGCTATGGTTACTGCGGCACTGAACGGGGATCTTAAGAACGTGGAATATATCCATGATGATGTTTTTAATCTGGATATTCCCACAAAATGTCCGGATGTTCCTTCTGAAATATTGAATCCCAGGGATACCTGGGCAGATAAAACGGCATATGATGAACAGGCTAAAAAGCTTGCAGCCATGTTTGCCGAAAACTTTGAAAAGAAATATCCTAACATGCCTGACGAGATAAAGAATGCAGGTCCTAAGGCGTGAAAAGAGCCCATACACGGACACAGCCGTTAAATAACCTTATGTGTGGTCTTCGGAAGGATTGATCAAAACTGCTGCCCGTGGGTTTTACGGTGACCGGATCCCGCCGGGAGGGGCTGATAATGATAATAAGGGACGTATTTTATTGTCCGGGATCTGATGCCGGGACAAGGGATACGTCCTTGTGTGTTAGCAAAGACAAAAACCGGATAACACAGGTAAAAGGAAAGCCGGTGTTGAGAAAGTATTAGCTTTTAAATAGTGGTCAAAAGTATTAAGAGGTATTTATGAGATTTTTCAACAAATCTGCAAAATTAGACAATGTTTGTTATGATATCAGAGGTCCGGTAATGGATGAAGCAAACAGGATGAGTGCAGACGGGATGGATATATTGAAACTGAATATAGGAAATCCAGCGCCATTCGGTTTCCGGACACCTGATGCGATAGTAGAGGAAATGAGTGCACATCTTGTCGATTCAGAAGGTTATTCAGACTCCAAAGGCCTTTTGAATGCCAGGGAAGCTATTGCAGGGTATTGTGATAAGAAAAATATAACCGGAGTGTCAGTCGATGATATTTATACAGGGAACGGGGTCAGTGAGCTTATCTCTCTGGCGATGAACGGGCTTTTGAATCCGGGAGATGAAATACTGGTACCTGCTCCGGACTATCCGCTCTGGACGGCATCTGTGACCATGGCGGGCGGAACGGCCGTACATTATATATGTGATGAAAAGGCCGGATGGTATCCCGATATAGATGACATATTGTCTAAAGTGAATAAAAACACCCGCGGTATAGTGATCATTAATCCTAATAACCCGACGGGCGCTCTTTACAGCAAGGATATCCTGGAAAGAATAGCTGATATAGCAAGAAAAAATTCTCTTATGATCTTTTCTGATGAGATATATGACAGACTGGTCTTTGACGGGAAAAAACACATATCCATAGCATCGCTTGCACCGGATATGCCGGTAGTAACATTTAACGGATTGTCTAAGTCGCATCTCGTTGCGGGATACCGTGCAGGATGGATGGTCATAAGCGGTGACAAGACAAATGCAAAAGGATATATAGACGGCATAAATCTTCTCTCATCCATGCGTCTTTGTTCAAATGTACAGGCTCAGTCTATAATTCCGAAAGCTCTTGAGCTTGTCGATACCGGAAAGGATCTTATGGAGCCGGGGGGCAGGATATATGAGCAGAGAGAACTCATATATAATGCTATCTGCGAAATACCCGGATTGTCAGCAGTAAAACCGGAAGCGGCTTTTTATATTTTCCCAAGGATGGATATAAAAAAGTTTAATATTTCCGATGATGAGAAATTTGCGCTTGATCTTCTTAAGCAGAAAAAGGTTCTGGTAACCCACGGGGGCGGATTCCACTGGACAGAACCGGACCATTTCAGGATAGTATTTTTACCTGATGTAGCGGTATTGAAAAAATGTATGACTGGTATGAAGGAATTTTTCGCTGAGTATAAGCAGGTGTGATTATGAAAAGATTATTATTTGTTTTCAATCCCCATGCCGGAAGGGGGAGGATAACCGGTTTTCTGAACAAGGTTTTACAAAAGCTTTCTTATGGAGGATATCTGGTAACGGTATATCCCACAAAAGCCAAAAGGGATGCGCATGATTATGTGGTCGACCATGCAGCTGAATATGACGTGATAGTATGCTGCGGGGGTGACGGAACTCTGAATGAAGTAGTAGGAGCTTTGCTCGACAGCGGTCTGAAGACCCCTTTGGGATATATCCCCGGAGGTACTATGAATGACTGGGCTTCTAATCTTGGTATTCCTTCGGATATGGTGAAAGCTGCAGAGGTGATCGTGGAAGGAAAGCCTGTTTCATTTGATATCGGCAAGTTTAATAAAAAGCATAACTTTAACTATGTAGCTGCGTTTGGTGCATTTACAGAAATAGCATATGACACTCCACAGAACCTGAAAAAGGTTATGGGACAGACAGCCTATGGTGTAAGTGCTGTAAAAGCACTGGCAAACCTGCGTCCTTATGAGCTGAAGGTAGAGCACGACGGCGGAGTAATAGAAGGTAAATATCTTTTCGGTATGGCATGCAACTCCAAGTTTGTTGGGAATTTTAAGCTGACCGGAATGCATACAGACCTTCATGACGGCAAGTTTTCCGTGGCACTTATAAAAGAGATAAGGAATCCGTTGGATATTCCTATTCTGTTCGGTGCTGCTATTGCCCAGGATTATATGAATAAAGACAATATTCAGATAGTTGAGACCACCAAGGCGAAATTTGTATTCAAAGAATCTGTAAAATGGACTCTCGACGGTGAATACGGCGGAAGTTGTTCAGAGGCAGAGATCGATCTGCTTCCTTCCGCTATAGATTTCATAATCAGGGACGAGGAGCCGGTTGTGGAGTATAAGAAAGGTAAGAAGCCACAGGACGGTTGACATTAGTTTTTATTATATGTATAATGTGCAAGTTAGCCCTTTTGGGCTATATGCGGAAGTGTCGGAATTGGCAGACGAGCAAGATTCAGGTTCTTGTGTGGGTTTTCCACGTGTGAGTTCAAGTCTCATCTTCCGCACTATCATGTTTTTCAGGGAGTCCGTTTCGTTACGAGGCTCCTTTTTTTGTTAAAGCATTTGTCAGTTCTGACAAGTTTCCCTTAGATAATAATGATAATTTGATCGTTTTTCATAATAGTATCTTCTTGAGAGCAGGAAGTTTTGGCAGGATATGATCGGAACATTTGCCATAAATCCTGCGCAATTCAGCTGTACAGGAATCATCTGCTCCTTTTTTACTATACAGGGCGCTTAATATATTCTCATATGCAGACAAAGCTTCTTCTTTTGTAAGAACAGGTACTGCTTTTTTGAGCTGATCCGGGAATTCCCTGGAATAAAATGGACATGTAACAGGTTCAGGGGCGTTTTTAAGCAGTATCCTGAGTTTTCTATACGTTTTTTCAAAGCTGAGCCCTTCTGCAGAAGTCTTTTTATTTTTAAAGGCAAAAAAGGCGGCGACAATAGCTCCGGCTGCGATCAGGGGAATGAGCCAGGGGAGGATGTTAACAGCCTTTTTATCTCCGGAAGGATCTTTATCGGAAGATGATGAAGAAGCGTTTGTTCCGGGAACATCTTTATCACCTGAGTCCTCATCAGGGATATCGTCTTTCACAGTGTCTTCTTTCTGAGCTTCTGTTTCGGCAGAGATTTCAGATTGCGTGGTGGCAGGCGGCACAGGATCGTAATCGGAAGACAGAGGATCGTTTTCAGGGGTAAGACCATTTCCTGAAATGCCCCGGTCTTCTGAAGGCGTTACTTCCACAGGAACCCATCCGTATTCCGGAAGAAGTATTTCAGGCCATGCATGAGCGCTGTTATCGGTAACCGTGGCTTCGTATACGGAAGATCCTTCTTTTGTTGTGAAATCACCGGCCTTCACTCTGAATCCGGTGGCATAACGTGCAGGAATGCCATATAGTCTGTACATAAGGACAGCAGCAGAAGCAAACTGTTGGCAATACCCCTTGTGGTTTTCAAACAGGAAATAATCAACAGTGTCTGAACCTTCAGGCGCATTTCCGGGATTAAGTGTATATTCCGCATGTTCATCAAGAGTTTTAATTATAAAATTAGTTATTTCTGCAGGATCCTCCAGAGGATTGTCGTTTACCAGCTGTTTTAGTAAAGGTATTGATTCAGCAGTGACGTAAGTGTAATTATCATAAGCATCGGCATAATAGTCCCTGAAAAACTTACGGAAAGAAATAAGATTCTCAGGATCATTGTCAGAAAAGCCCATGTTCAGATCCTTATATTCATAGTATTTAAAAGAATAGGAATTTCCTGAAGTATTTTCTTCGCTTGAATTATAGGGACGGAAGATAATGGAACGGTTTATGTTCAGGTTGCGGACATTCAGGGAAATAGCGGAGGAATCATTTCCGTTATTTTCCGAGCTTGTCAGATAACGCAGTGAGTTATAAACAGATTCCAGAACAGATGCATCATTTGATATATCGGATGATGCAGATAAGGTTTCAAATATTACGTTATCTGTAGGGGCATCCCAGTGATCACCATAATAATTACCGCCGAAATATCCTCTCATATACACAGATTCTGTAGGTGACCGGTCTGCAGATAAACGCAAGGTGATAACACCATTTTTTTCATTGTTGCCTTTGTTTATATTGCCCTCGTTATTATAAAGAAGACTGAAAGGGCTGAGCCCCAGTTCGTTCAGTGCTGAATTTTCCATGCGTGTGACATCATCAAAAGTTTTTTCTTTTGAAGCAAATGCAATGGGGGCGGCTATAGCAAGAGCTGATAAGGCTGCGGCCACTGCAAAAAGAGTACTCTTTACCCGGATGCGTTGCTGTAATCTGTCGGTTTTGACTGCGCTTTTTTTAAAGCTGATGGGAAGGATAAATAAAGCCAGCTGGTATATAACGGTGATGATGATAGCATAAGCCGGAAACGAGTAGCCGAAAACAGTTGGGATAAGGATAAAAGCAGTTGTGATGAAAAAAGACAGGACATGTATCTTCAGTAACGCATCAAAGAAAAAAATAATAAGTGAAAATAACACGGACAGGATTAAAGCTACACGGCTTATATCAACTGTTTCGCCTTCTGATACAGATATCATACCGCCGAAAAGAAATTGCCATTGGGCTGAAAAAAGTTCACGGTCTGAAATGATATAAAAGACAGAAAAGACGACGATCGCTGCAAGTACTGCATAAAACAGAGGCTTGGAAAAATAATTCGAAAGATACAGAGAACAGATTACAATACATGAAACTATGATCAAAGGAACAGGCGAAAAAGTGATCTCCGGAACGGAAGCGGACATTAATATCATACCCGCAGCACCAAGGCACATGAAAAAAACACCGAGCAGGTGGCCTGCCTGAGAGTAAAGATCTTTTCCTGATTTTAAGGTTTTTTGCTGTTCCAAGCTGTTCTCCTTTGTAATAGCAGTCATGGATGATCTTTTTAACCGGTTTTTTAATGTGTCCTGATATTACATACAGGATATGTAAGAGCATATTATATGATCAAAACGGTTTCGTTTATTTCCTGATCTGTGATCTTTGGATGAAATTTTTTTATAACTTGTCTGTTTTTGATAAGAGAAAGATCCGAAGGATCTATCTTTAGAACAAATACAGGTGCTATATCCTGTTCAATATAATGATCTTTAAGAGGTGTGATATCATTTTTGTAAAAACATATAAGTATAAGCTTCAGTAAGTGCAGATCGTTGATGTAATGATCAAAATACCCGCCGCTTCTACGGGTGCATCTCAACACGAATTTGCCTGATATATCATATACACCGGAAAGGAGTGCGTAAAAAATACGGTAAAAAGTGTCTGAAGTTTCAGTATCCAGGCTTAATATATCCTCTGATGGGATCTCTATAACAGGGCTGGACTGAATATCTTCAGTGAATTCCTTAACCCACAGTTCATTCATCTTCGCACTTTGTTTCCAGTAAATGCTCCGCATGGTATCCCCTTCTCTATAAGGCCGTATATCCCGGATCTCCGTACCGCTGTTACGTGAGACGGCCGGCAGATCTTCAGATGACCATGTTTCTGCGAAATAAGGTTTTTCGCTTAAGATCATTTTTATTTTCAGGTTATCGTCAGGAAGGACTGCAATTTTTACGGTCTTATCGATCTTCTTTGAGAAGGATGACAGCAAAAACCAGTCATAGCATTTTACTTTATTTAACCGGAGAATATTTATACCACAAAACTTATTATCTATGTTCACACTTAGGAATCCGTCTTTTTTATCTGTACCACCGTAAAGCACAATGGGACTTTCATCGGAGGAGTCATATCCATGTGACATTTCCAGACAAAAACGGTTAAGCGGAAATATTCCGGCATTATCAACCAGTATTTTGCAGTCAGTTGTATGGTTTTTCTGAAAACTTAAAAAGCTCCTGGCGGGTCTGACATTCAGACGGTTTCTCTGGAACAGAGAAAGTACTATCATAATACCGGCAAAAATTATCTCCGCATAAGCCAGGGTAAGCAGCGGAAGCGATCGTACATTTGAAGCCGCTAAAAGTGTAAAAAATATTATTATCGGAAAAATTATCTTTCTTGCCATATCTTAAAGCTCCGGTGCTGATGTGGAAGAGAGAATATCGCGGCAGATGTCTTCTGTGCTTATATTTTCCAAATATGCTTCGTTATGTAAAATGATCCTGTGAGGAACACAATAAAGGAATTGCTCTGCAATATCAGTCGGCGTACAAAAATCCCTGCCGGAGATCCATGCAGAGGCTTTTGCAAGTTTCGTAAGGGCGATACTTGCTCTTGGACTGGCACCCCGGCTGACACTATGGTGTGTTCTTGTTGCAGAGATAAGATCGTAAATATAGCCGTAAAGCTCATCTTTAATATAAATGTTGTAAATATCATCCTGCATGACAAGAAGATGTTCGGCGTTTATAACCGGCGTAAGATGTGCAGTCCGGCTTTCTGCGGAGGCTCCTTTTGCGATAAGTATCTCGCTCTCCCGGTCCGGATATCCAAGTTTAAGTGAGGTCATAAAGCGGTCCGTTTGTGCCTCTGGCAACAGCTGGGTTCCTATACTTCCTGATGGATTCTGTGTAGCTATTACGAAAAAGGGTTCAGGAACAAGGTGGGTCTTTCCGTCTATGCTGACCTTTTTTTCCTCCATAACTTCCAAAAGAGCAGACTGGGTTTTCGGTGAGCTTCTGTTTATTTCATCGGCAAGAAGCAGGTTGCAGAATACTGCGCCCGGCTTAAAAACAAAATCCGAACTCGTATTGTCATAAACAGAAAATCCCGTGAGATCTGATGGCATCAGATCAGGAGTAAATTGGACACGTTTATGATCCAGAGACATTGATCTTGCAAAGGCAGTGGCAAGGGTAGTCTTTCCCACTCCCGGAATATCTTCAATCAGTATGCTTCCGCCTGCCAGGAGTGTGAGCATAACTTCAACTATTTCTTCGTTTTTTCCCAGAACCGCAGTACTAACCTGTTGGATAACACGGTTTGCGGCAGTAATATATGAGCTTCTGTCGGTCATTGCTTTTACCTCGTTCTTATCAGAAAAATAGTTATTATCGTGGGTTTTATCATAATCTGTTAAAGGGATACGGGTATATATACATATGATTAAGGATTATACACAAAAAAAATGTTATTGTCGTGTTTATTTGATGATAATTCCAAGGGATATCATCATAGGAAAATAAACCATTTTTATAAAAAAATATTTAATGAACTGACCGGTTATCATCATGACAGAAACAAAAAAATGCGATAATGTATACGAAAGTGCGGTGCATGCAATAAAACAAACCATTTATCCATTATAATTATATAATAAAAAAAAGGAGTGATAAAAATGAGATATTTAGGGAAGGTAGCAGCAATTGCAGCCGGAGTGATAACTGCCGGTATGATCATCGCACCCTCAGTATCAAATGTCTATGCTGCTCAGACAGGATGGTCATACAACGCGACAAGGAAGGAATGGAAGTATTACGGTAAAAATGGAAAGCCTTACACCGGCTGGCATTATATGACATCTAAAGAAGGCGAAAAGAAACCTCACTGGAGTTATTTCGGTAATAACGGAATCTTAAGGACCGGTTGGTTGTATCTTGGTAAGGGGACAAGTAATCCTGACGGAAATACTCAAAAGCACTGGTCGTATTTCGGCAGTAACGGATGGCTCAGGACCGGATGGGTGCAGCTTGGCAAGGGAACAAACAATCCTGACGGCAACACCGCAAAACATTGGTCGTATTTCGGTAATAACGGGTGGCTCAGGACCGGTCTGCAGAATATGGGTGCCGGAACGGATAATCCTGACGGAAACACAGGGTTCCATAAGTCATATTTTGGAAACAACGGATGGCTGGTCGTAAATACCATTACAAATATAAATGGTGTGAAATACAAAGCAGACTCCAGGGGCTGGCTCACTCAGATATCAGGTAATAAAAATAATACTTCCTATTTAGGAGAAGCAAAAGTAAAATCCATAGCTTTAAGCCATGCCGGAGTATCGGCGGGAAATATCAGGGATTATAAGTGTGAACTTGACTATAAGAGGGGACAGTATGTTTATGAAATAGAATTCAAGTCCGGAAGATATGAATATGATTATGATATAAATGCGGTAACAGGAAAAATAATATTTTTCGAAAAAGAGTATGACTGACAAATAATAATTGACACAAAACCAAAATGATGATATCATACACAGGTCGTTTTAAAATACGGCCTTTAGGGGTGTGGTGAAATGGTATCATAGGAGTCTCCAAAACTTTTGGCGGGAGTTCGATTCTCTCCACCCCTGCTACATATATTTTTTAAAATAAGATCCAAAGACTATAGGTCTCAGGGTCTTTTTTGATGGAACAATGAGAAAATAATTGATGTAAGCCTGATCACAGATATTAGTTCTTTGTGGCGGCAGATACGGCCATGAAGAAAAAAAGCTGGTGTTTTATCTGTGAAAGATTAAAATAAAAAAAGACTTACACAGTCTTTTTTATAGCATATCACGTGTATTTGCAGAGGCTCAGCAACTCTAAAACAGTCCGGGACTGGGTGATCTCCATCAGGCAGAATAATTGATTTATGCCTGCCGTAACTTGTAGTCGTTAAAATTAATAACTTTCCCTTTGATTGGTTTATTGCTTCCTTCCTGCTTGCGGGTATCGCCGGAAAAAGTGATATAGGAATACATGAATTGCTGGGCATCCATGTAAGGATTTCCGAAGATCTTGTTATCCGGAAGATCGGGATTACCCGAAAAAAGTTTATTGAAAAAATTTCTTAACTTTTTCATGACTTACTCCTTTCTGCGGAAATACCGCAATAATATATAAAACGCAATCTAATGAACTCTTGTAAGATAATGAACACTTTATCTGATTTCATGATATAATCAGTAACAACAGTATTCAATAAGCATATGTGAAATATAGTAAGTTATGGAACTATTAGTTATAAATGTAAGGATATCATACATTTATTTGCATTTTGTTTGATTTTGAAAGGGAGCATATGGACAGAAGAGTATTAAAAACCAGAAAAGCTATAATGAAGGCATTTTACGTCCTTCTTGATAAAAAGAAATATGCCGATATAACCATACAGGATATCATAGATGAAGCGGATATTGGCAGAAGTACTTTTTACGCTCATTTTGAAACAAAAGATGAGCTTTTGCATACTATGTGCAGCGAGCTTTTTGAACATGTTTTTTCAAATGAACTGAAAGAGCTTTCTCCTCACGATATTCCGGCTGACGTGAATCCTTTATCCTTAAAGATACATCACCTTTTCAGCCATCTGTATGATAACAGAAATGAGATAGTAAGGATCATGAGATTTGACAGCAGTGAAATATATAAGTTTTATATGAGATCTTATCTTGAGGAGTTGTTCCATGACCGGGCTGAAAAACTCAGCATCGGTATACCGGAGGATTTTGTGATGAAGATGCTGACTGACAGTTTTGTTTCCGCTCTTGAGTGGTGGGCGGGAGATGAAATGAAAACTCCACCCGGAGAGGCGGCCTCATATTATTGCAAGATGATCTCGGTGGATCATTAAAAAAGTTGGTGGTAAGATAATAATAAAGAGAAAACTGAAGAATTGTTTTTTATGCATGATACAGGCTGTTCAACAGTCACAGATATACAAAAAAACCTATCTGTATATCTTTTTAACATAAATAAAATTACCAATATATAGTAAAGAATCTTGACAACGACCACAATATATAGTATTATCCCTGTGAGCTAAAACAAAGCCGTAATTACGGGCTTTAGGTTGATCCTTTTTAAGAAAAACACATATAACAGGGAGGAAAATACTTTGAAGATCATAAAAAGAAGCGGCTCAGAAATGATTTTCGACGGTGCAAAAATAGTTGCAGCTGTGGAAAAAGCTAACAACGAAGTGGTACCGGGTGAACGTCTTTCCGACGAGCAGATACAGACCATCGCAAAAAATGTAGAGGGAATGTGTGCCGAGATCGGACGTTCTCTGAACGTGGAAGAGATCCAGGATCTTGTAGAAAACCAGATAATGCAGTACAGAGCATTTTCAGTTGCGAGAAAATATATAACCTACAGATACAAAAGAGCTCTTGTTCGTAAATCAAATTCTACAGATGAGCAGATTTTAAGTCTTCTTGAGTGTAATAATGAGGAAGTCAAGCAGGAAAACTCTAATAAAAATCCCACTGTAAACAGTGTACAGAGGGATTATATGGCGGGAGAAGTGAGTAAAGATATCACAAAGAGACTTCTTCTTCCTTCAGATGTGGTGGATGCACATGAGCAGGGGATCATACATTTCCATGATTCAGATTACTTTGCACAGCATATGCATAACTGCTGTCTTGTAAATTTAGAGGATATGCTTCAGAACGGAACGGTGATCAGCGAGACGATGATCGAAAAGCCCCACAGTTTTTCGACGGCATGTAATATCGCAACACAGGCCATTGCCCAGATTGCCAGTTCACAGTATGGTGGTCAGAGCATATCGCTCTCACACCTTGCTCCTTTTGTGCAGGTAAGCAGGGATAAGTTCAGAGCGCAGGTAAAGAAAGAGTTTGAAACTGCCGGAGTTCCTCTTGAAGAAGAAAAGATAAACCGTGTTGCGGAACTTCGTGTCCTTGACGAGATCAAACGAGGCGTTCAGATGATACAGTATCAGGTGATAACCCTTATGACTACAAACGGCCAGGCTCCGTTCGTTACTGTATTTATGTACCTTGATGAGGTTCCCGAGGGACAGACCCGTGACGATCTTGCTCTCGTTATAAAAGAGGTTCTTGAGCAGAGGATCACAGGCGTTAAGAATGAAAAAGGTGTGTTTATCACACCTGCATTTCCGAAGCTCATTTATGTTCTGGATGAAGACAATGTACGTGAGGGAAGTCAGTATTGGGATCTTACAGTACTTGCTGCAAAGTGTACTGCAAAACGCATGGTTCCCGACTACATTTCAGCTAAAAAGATGAAAGAATTAAAGAACGGTGATGTGTATGCTTGCATGGGATGCCGTTCATTCCTTACTCCTGATGTGGATGGTATGGGAGAAAACGGTCAGCATAAGTATTACGGAAGATTTAATCAGGGTGTAGTTACACTTAATCTTGTAGATGTGGCTTGTTCCTCAGGCGGTAATGAAGAAAAATTCTGGGAGATATTAGAGGAACGTATGCAGTTATGCCATAAGGCCCTTATGTGCCGTCATGACAGACTGAAGGGTACACCTTCGGATGTTGCTCCCATACTCTGGCAGAATGGAGCACTTGCTCGTCTTAAAAAGGGTGAGACCATCGACAAACTCCTTTACGGCAACTACTCGACCATTTCCCTTGGTTATGCAGGATTGAACGAATGTACACAGTACATGAAGGGGGTTTCCCACACGGATAAGGACGGGAAGGATTTTGCCCTTGCAGTTATGCAGTTTATGAATGATAAGTGTCTGAAGTGGAGAGCTGATTCGAACATTTCCTTCAGCTTATACGGAACGCCGCTGGAGTCAACTACATATAAGTTTGCCCAGTGTCTCCAGAAGAGATTTGGTATCATCCCCGGAGTTACTGATAAAAACTATATTACAAACAGTTATCATGTGCATGTTCAGGAAGAGATCGATGCTTTTACAAAACTGAAGTTTGAGTCTGAGTTCCAGGCTCTCAGCCCCGGAGGTGCCATCAGCTATGTGGAGGTTCCGAACATGACGCAGAACATTGACGCTGTTCTGGGAGTGATGCAGTATATTTACGACAATATCATGTATGCAGAGTTGAACACAAAAAGTGATTACTGTCAGGTTTGCGGATTTGACGGTGAGATCCTGGTAGTTGATGACGGACATGGCAAACTGGTATGGGAGTGCCCTAACTGCGGTAATCGTGATCAGAACAAATTAAATGTTGCAAGAAGAACTTGCGGATATATAGGAACACAGTTCTGGAATCAGGGCAGGACCCAGGAGATCCAGGACAGGGTGCTTCATCTGTAATGATGCATGTTTATACTGTTGAGTTGCAACTTTAACTGAAATAAGGCTTGAATTTCTATATACACAATTTGCAGCTATAACTGAAATAAGACCAAGGCGGAATGTTTGTATTCCTTCCTGGTTTTATTTATTTGATGGAAAGAAAAAATATATGGATGTAAAAAAATTATAAATGTAATGAAAAAATATTGTTTTATTTCAAAAGAACAGCGTTAATAGTTGCACACACTGTATAATATATAGACATGAATACAACATTGTCCCACAGTATATACTACATATTGTGGTTGTGATATAATTTAATAATGGTTGACAAAAACATTCGGATCGATCGTGGCAGATCTGCTTTTTGAATACCAGGATTTTTATATATTATGAGTTATTAGCTAAGGAGGACTTCATTATGGGAGGAGCTAACGATGAAACTGTAGATCACGTGCATGAGCACAGCCATGAGCATACACATGAGCATACTCATGCAGACGGAACGACACACAACCATGGACATGAGCATGCGCACAGTCATGAGCATGTACATGGGGGCGGAGACACCGCTGCACACACACACGATCACGATTCAGCAGAATTTGCAGATCATGAGCATTCACATGAAGCTGTAGACCACACACATGAGCACACACACGGTCACAGTCATGAACATACCCATGCAGACGGAACGACTCACAGCCACGGACATGAGCATGCGCACAGCCATGAGCATGTACATGAGGGCGGAGATACCGTTGCACACACACATGATCATGATTCAAAGGAATTCGCAGATCATGAGCATTCACATGAAGCTGTAGACCACACACACGAGCACACACACGGTCACAGTCATGAACATACCCATGCAGACGGAACGACTCACAACCACGGACATGAGCATGCGCACAGCCACGAGCATGTACATGAGGGCGGAGATACATCCGAACATTCACATGAGCATAAATGCGGATGCGATCACGAAGATCATAAGCATTGATACGAAAAAAACTGCTTATTAATTCTTTAAAAGATGGTCATCAAAGATGATCATCTTTTTTATATACTTTATACATATGACATGCTATAATCGGATTAAAGATCAGTATTGACGAAAGATTAAAAAACGTACCCGGTTTTTCTGAGGAAGTGATCTTATGGGTGTTTTTATAGTGATCATTATATGTGTCGGCGTAGGAATTGCGGTAGGCCTTTTAGGTTATTATCACGAAAAACGTACGGAGAGAAATTTGTCTGAAGAAGAGAAGAAGATAAAAAAAACAGTGAAAAAAGAAATGAATAAAAGGATGATATTTTTGTGGTGGATGATGAAGAGATGATCAGATGATCAAAAAAGAAGGCATCGCATTTTAGTGCGGTGTCTTTTTTAATCGGGATAGTGGTTTTATGACGATAAAGCCTGAGATAATTCTTTCTCAGAAGCAAGTTCGAAATGCTTTTTTTGTTCCGGATAGTGATAATTACAAACTTGATAAAAAGAACCTTGTCATGTAAAATGAAAATAATGTTTTTTTTTGATTCGGGAGTAAGTATAATGAGTTCAGCGCGTGCAGGTCTTAAAGATAAAAAAAGAATAGTTGTGAAAATAGGATCTTCCTCTCTTGTTCATGAGGAAACAGGACGTTTGAACATAATGCGTCTTGAACGTCTTGTCAGAGTATTGGTTGATATAAAAAATGAGGGAAGAGATGTTTGTCTTGTTTCGTCAGGTGCCGTAGCTATTGGAAAAGCTTCTATCGGATTGTACAGGGAAAAGATACATGAGGCAGACAGCCTGCCGCTTAAACAGGCATGTGCTTCCATAGGGCAGGCAAAACTCGTAATGATGTATCAGAAGCTTTTTGCAGAGTACAATACCGGAATGGGTCAGGTGCTCCTCACAAGGGTAACCCTTGATAACGAATACACCAGAAAGAACGCATACAACACATTTGAAGAACTCTTTAAACTCGGTGTGGTTCCCGTTGTAAATGAAAACGATTCTATATCCACTGAAGAGATAGAACAGGTACAGACATTTGGGGATAATGACAGACTGTCTGCTATAGTAGCAGAGCTTACAGGGGCAGACCTTTTAGTACTCCTGTCTGATATAGACGGTATGTACACTGATGATCCCAAGAATAATCCTGATGCTGAACTGATATCAGAGATAACGGATATTTCCGATAAACTTGTCCATATGGCAAAAGGAACTCACAAAGGGGGGGTAGGCAGAGGCGGCATGAGTGCAAAACTAACAGCTGCGGAAATAGCTCTGGGCGCAGGGGCCGACATGCTCATTTTAAATGGAAATGATCCTTATAACATTAAGCTCGCTTTGGAAGGTGAGTCTGTAGGTACGCTTTTTACAAATAACGGTTAGGTAGCTTTTTTATGGATATTAAAGTTTTAAAAAATTTTGACATAAGCCGGGCGGAGTTCATAAATAAAAGTCTGGTTTTAT
Organism: uncultured Lachnospiraceae bacterium; assembly: GCA_902784025.1. Lineage (GTDB taxonomy): Bacteria > Bacillota > Clostridia > Lachnospirales > Lachnospiraceae > UBA4285. The sequence goes on along the minus strand of CACZTF010000102.1, from coordinate 8,350 downwards.
GTGTAATAGATGATCCTGAGAAAGAGCTCGGTAATTTTAACAGACAAAAGTTGTCGGTTATTAACATAGAAACGAATGAAAAGACCGACATTTCACCTGATTTGGATATTTGTTTGTCTGAAAATGTTATATATGCTTCCCTAAACAGGGATTATGTAGTATTTTCCTCTATAGATGATGACGAAAGCGGATATGTTACCATTACATGGTATCTGTATAAGTGCTACGGAGGAAAGATCAGCCAGCTTCATTCCATAAAAGCAGAACCGGACAGTCTGGAGAAAACTGTATTTATAAAAGTATTTGTGCTTGACGAACTTCATATGCTCGTTCAGACTGAAAAAGTGACAGGTTCGGATAGTTCATTCTGGTTTAAGATATATAATTCTGAAAGCTGTGTTATATCTGATGTGACCATACCAAGACTTACTGATACCGGTATACAAAATATGATACCCATTTCAGACGGTAATTGTGTAATTAAGTTCGGCAGAAGTTTTATCCCTGATAAACCTTTCGGATACAAACCGCCCGGCTTTAACCGGGAATTTATAGGCATGGTTCCGGTCAACAAATTTATTTCAGAGCTTTCCATAGATATGGATAACAGATTTGTAGAATTGCTGGAAGAAAGTACGGATCTTACAACACTGCCTTATATGAAAGCGATAGGATCCCTGATAATATATGCGATCTATTATCCGTCGGAAGAAAAGGAAGACATCATACTTTACGATACGGAAAGCGGAAAAAAGACCGTAAGGATAAATTCCAGATTAAACAGTATCAATGATCTTTGGCACACATTTGTTATAGGTGATAAGCCATACCTTATATCAGGACGTGATGGCGGAAGTGCAAAGATAACAGATCTTAATACCCAGAAGGTTGTTGCAAAGATAAATGCGGGTGATGATATCCCGGCGGTATGCGGCAATTATGTGGTGCTTGCTGCAAAAAGGAAAAAACTTTTGAAAGAGATCGAATACGTAGAAGTGTATGAGTTCTCAAAACTGATGAAAGAGGCGGCATTTAGTGTGAAAGCAAGTTTTGAATATTGCATCGTCAGCGGTGATACCATGATACTGTTCATAAACGATAATAAAACAGAGGATGAAAGATAATGAAAAATGATATGGGAACACTTTCAGAAATGAATGCTGATGATAAAGCGGTAAAAAAACAAGAGCTTAGAGTTACGGCCGGTAAAAAAAGAGATGCTTTGTGTGAGTCTGAGCATAAGAACAGATCATTACGTATCGTGGATAATATCATGTCTATGAGGGAGTGGAAAGACAGTGGAGTTATATACACCTATGTTTCCATGGGGAAAGAACCATATACCAATGATCTTATTGAAACTGCCGTAAAGGAAGGCAAAAAAGTTTGTGTTCCACGTATATTCGGCAAAGAAATGAGATTTATCAGCATAACTTCGGCTGCGGATCTTCATCCCGGTACATGGGGGATTATGGAGCCTGATGATCCCGGAATATATGAGAATATCCCGGGATTTGTCATAGTCCCGGGGATTGTATTTGGTGAAGATTTTGTAAGGGTAGGATACGGAGCAGGGTATTATGACAGGTTTTTTGAAGGACATGCTCCGGGGGATGGCTGGTTCCTGGCAGCAATAGGATATGAATTTCAGGTATACCCATCACTTCCTGCAGAAGAATTTGATGTGTATATGGATGCCGTGGTAACCGAAGAAAGGGTATTGAGGCGAAACCAAAAGTAAGACAGGGGACGAGTTTCTGTACGAAAGGTTCTTTGGGCAATCCGACTTTGTTGAAAAGCCGGACTGAACAATATATCGAATATATATTATATTGAATGGATCGATCAATAAGGAGATTATTATGGATATTATAGAAATGGGTAAAAAAGCTAAGTCTGCCGCTATGGAACTGGGGCAGATGGGCAAGGATGAAAAGCGGGAAGCTCTCCTTGCGGTTGCGGATGCTATAGAGGAGAATATTCCGGGTATCATAGAGGCAAACAGCAAGGATCTTGAGAATGCTGATAAGAACGGCATGCGTCCTGCAATGCGAGACAGGCTTGCTCTTGATGAGGACAGGATAAAGGGTATGGCAGGCGGCGTGCGTCAGGTGGCGGAACTGCCTGACCCCATCGGTGATGTGGTGGATTCCTGGACCCGTCCAAACGGCATGGAGATCAGTAAGGTGCGTGTGCCCATCGGGGTGATCGGCATAGTGTATGAATCCCGTCCGAATGTAACAAGCGATGCATTTGCCATTTCATTTAAGACGGGAAATGCCTGCATCCTGCGAGGCGGATCCGATTCTATAAATTCATCCGTAAAGATAGGTGAGGTAATGAGGGGAGCCCTTGAAGCAAAGGGGATAGATCCTGATTGCGTCCAGATCATGGATGATACGGACAGAAAGTACGTTACGGAGATGCTGCATCTTACGGATTATATAGATCTGATAATCCCCAGAGGAAGCGAGCGTCTGATAAACCATGTAGTGGATAACAGTACCGTGCCGGTGATAAAAACAGGAACCGGAAATAATCATGTTTATGTGGATGAATTTGCAGACATAGATATGGCAGTGGATATAGTTGATAATGCAAAGACCCAGCGTATCAGCGTCTGCAATGCGTTGGAGAACGTTTTAGTTCACAGGTCAGTTAAGGACGGATTTCTCCCTAAACTTGCAAAGAGATTTGCGGAGAAGAATGTGGAAATGAGGGGCGATGTGGCATCCATGGAGACAGTGGATGGAATGATCCCTGCCACAGAGGAAGACTGGAACACGGAATATCTGGACTATATCATCGCCGTAAAAACGGTGGATTCCATAGAAGAGGCCATTGAGCATATTAACAAGTATAATACAGGTCATTCCGATACCATTGTTACGGAAAATAAAGAAAATGCGGATAAGTTTCTGCGTGAAGTGGATTCTGCATGTGTCTATGTAAATGTATCTACCAGATTTTCAGACGGTGAGGAGTTTGGTTTCGGTGCAGAGATAGGTATCAGCACCCAGAAGATCCACGCAAGGGGACCCATGGGACTTGAGCAGATGACATCCTATAAATACTGTGTACGGGGAAACGGGCAGATAAGGTGAGACCGGACAGGGAACAGTTCTCTGTCTTACATTTCTATCATTCTTGTTTGTCAACTTGCAGCAAACTCTCCGGGAGCGTTCTCACTTATACGAAGTGCAGCGGTTCTAAAGTTCGATACGGCTTGCGCCTATCTCACTAAGAACCGGCCCTTCGTAAAATCCCGTCGAGTTTGTGCAAGCCTGACAAACAGTGATGTATCAGGGTGGTTAGACAGAGAACTGTCCCCTGTCATACTTTAAAAAAACATATGACTAATGAAACACACATTGAATTGAATAACGAAACCGAAAAGCAGCTTGAATACATGGATCTTCTTAATAAGATCATCAGGGAAAAGGCGTCTGCCAAGGGGAGACCGCTGACCGCCTGTGTGGTGACCTTCGGATGTCAGATGAACGAGAGGGATTCGGAGAAGCTCAAAGGCATTCTTACACGGTGCGGCTATGAACTTACAGATGACGAGACTGCCGATCTTGTGTTGTATAACACATGTACCGTTCGTGAAAATGCAAATCTGAGGCTGTACGGCCGTTTGGGGCATCTGTCCGGTATGAAAAAGAAGGATCATGACAAGATCATCGGAATATGCGGATGCATGGCCCAGGAGCCGGATGTGGTAAAAAAGCTGGAAACCTCGTATCCCTTTACGGATATTATCTTCGGTACATTTAATGTATACAAGCTGGCTGAAATACTGTACTCACATCTCACCACAGGGTCACGCATAACCGATATTTGGGAAAGCAACGACACATTTACAGAGCTCTTGCCCACAGTGCGCAAATACCCCTTTAAGTCCGGTGTAAATATCATGTACGGATGCGACAATTTCTGTACATATTGTATAGTACCATATGTCCGGGGCAGGGAAAAAAGCCGTCGCCCGGAGGATATCATATTTGAGATAGAACAGCTTGTAAAAGACGGCGTGACGGAAGTGATGCTGCTGGGGCAGAATGTAAACTCTTACGGGAAAGGTCTGAAAGCAGAGGTAACCTTCGCAGAATTACTCAGACGTGTAGAGAAGGTGGTGGGGCTTAAGCGTATTCGTTTTATGACCTCCCACCCCAAAGATCTGTCTGACGAGCTGATCGAAGTAATGGCTGCATCGGAAAAGATCTGTGACCATATACACCTTCCCCTTCAGTCAGGAAGCACTGAAGTATTGAAACGAATGAACCGGAAATACACCAAAGAAGACTACCTGGCGCTTGTAGAGAAAATACGCAAAGCAATGCCCGACATATCTATAACCACCGACATCATAGTAGGATTTCCAGGCGAATCGGAAGCCGATTTTGAAGAAACTCTTGATGTGGTAAGACGGGTAAAATTCGACTCCGCCTACACCTTCATCTACTCAAAACGGACCGGAACACCTGCGGCAGCCTACGAAGAACAGACTGACGAAGCTACAGTCAAAAACCGCTTCGACCGCCTGCTCAAAGAAATTAAAAACGCCTCATCCGAAGTAACCGGCAGATACACCGGCCGCACCATGCCATGCCTCGCAGAATCCGTAAACGACCACGACCCCGCCCTCATCACCGGCCGCATGAGTAACAACATGCTGGTCCATTTTCCGGGCGACAAAAGTCTTGTTGGAAAAATCGTAGATGTAAAAATAACCGAGTGCAAGGGATTTTATTACTTCGGAGAAAGGGTGTAACAACAAAGGCCACATTCGGCAGGCTTGCGCTTCCGGAGAATCCATTGCAAGACGTCAAATGTTCAAATCTGTAACCTAAACTATAACTGTATAACTGCATAACACCCCACAAGGAGACTCCATGCCCCAACTATCCCCCATGATGCAACACTAGCTCGACACCAAACAAGAACACAAAGACTGCATCCTCTTTTACCGCCTCGGTGACTTCTACGAAATGTTCTTTGACGACGCAAAACTCGTAGCCGAAGAACTGGAACTCACACTCACAGGCAGAGCCTGCGGTCTTGAAGAGCGTGCTCCTATGTGCGGTGTTCCCTTCCATTCCGCAGATATGTATATCAACAAGCTTATCCAGAAGGGATATAAAGTTGCCATCTGTGAGCAGGTGGAAGATCCAAAGGATGCAAAGGGGATAGTGAAGCGTGAGGTGGTGCGCATCGTCACCCCCGGAATGAACACGGACACAGAAAGTCTGGATGACAGCAAGAATAATTATATACTTTCCATAATGTATATAGGGGACAAGTTCGGCATGGCCTTTTCCGATTTCTCCACCGGAGAGTTTTATGTGGCCGAGTTCGAAAAGCCCGGGGCTTTACTGGATGAGATATTTAAGCTGGTGCCATCTGAGATAATCGCAAACGAATATTTCTTCATGAGCGGTCTTGACATCCGTGATATAACCAAGAGACTGAATATCGCAGTAGCCACTCTGCCGAACAACTCATTTTCAGAAGACAATGCCATACATGAGATAGAGTTGCGCATGGGAGATAGCTTGAAAAATACTGAGCTTAAAGCATCATCCGTAGGGATAATGGCAGCAGGTGCCCTGATCTCTTACATGAAGGAGATGCAGAAGTCCGGAGTGGAGCATATCATTTCCATAAAGGCATATAACCCGGGAGAATATATGGTGGTGGATTCCTCTACGCTCAGGAACCTGGAACTGGTGGAAACCATGCGGGACAAGAGCAAAAAGGGATCTCTTCTGTGGGTGCTAGATAAGACCAGGACCTCCATGGGCAAGCGCCTGATAAGAAATATGGTAGAGAAACCCTTGCTTAACCCCGGGGAAATAAACAACAGGCTGGATGCAGTAGAGGTGTTGTTGGGAAACCCCATGGACAGAGAGGAACTGCGGGAATACCTGACGCCTGTACACGATCTGGAGCGCCTCCTTACAAAAATATGCTGCAAAAGCGCATCACCCAGGGATCTTGTGGCATTTAAGTACTCTCTGGAGACCATACCTGCCATCAAGTGCATACTTAAAAACTTTGATACATTTGCATTAAAGCAGATATGCGACGAAGCAGATGAACTCAGGGATATCTATGATCTCCTGAACGCCGGCATATGTGATGAGCCGCCCTTAGCCCTTAAAGAGGGAGGTATAATCAAAGACGGCTATAACAGCATGGTGGACGAATACCGCTCCGCCAAGTTAAACGGCAAGGACTGGCTGGCCAGGATAGAGGCTGAAGAAAAGGAAAAAACGGGGATCAAGAACCTTAGGATCAAGTTCAACAAGGTATTTGGATACTACCTTGAGGTCACGAATTCTTACAAAGATCTGGTACCTGAAGACTGGATAAGAAAGCAGACCCTTACCAATGCTGAGCGTTTTATAACTCCGGAACTGAAAAAGACCGAAGATATGATCCTGGGAGCAAATGACAAGCTAAATGCTCTGGAGTATGAACTTTTTTGTGATATCCGTGAAAATGTAGCTGCCCAGGCTCTGCGTATACAGACCCTTGCACGTGCCATTGCCAAGGCTGATGTATTCGCGGCCCTTGCCCGCTGCGCAGAAAAGAACAGATATGTAAGACCCCGTATAAACAAGTCCGGTATCATAGATATAAAGAACGGACGTCATCCCGTGGTGGAGCAGATGATAGGGGATTCGGAGTTCGTGGCAAATGATACCTTTCTTTCCCAGACTGATGACAGGATAGCCCTGATCACCGGTCCGAATATGGCGGGAAAGTCTACTTATATGCGCCAGACGGCACTCATAACCCTTATGGCGCATATGGGATCCTTCGTCCCCGCTGGGACTGCAGACATTTGCATAACGGACCGTATATTTACCAGGGTGGGAGCCTCTGACGATCTGGCATCCGGACAGTCCACATTTATGGTGGAGATGAACGAGGTGGCAAACATACTTAAAAATGCCACCGCTAGATCACTTTTAGTCTTGGATGAGATAGGACGAGGAACCGGAACACTGGACGGCCTTTCTATCGCAAGAGCTGTGGTAGAGTACATCGCAGATACCAGAAAAGTTGGGGCGAAAACATTGTTTGCAACTCATTACCACGAACTGACCGAACTGGAAAATGAGATAAGCTGCGTAAAGAATTACAGTATCGCTGTGAAAGAAAACGGGGATGATATCGTGTTCCTGCGAAAGATAGTGGAAGGTGGAGCAGACAGAAGCTATGGCATACAGGTGGCTATGATAGCCGGTGTTCCAAAGGCTGTCACCGACAGAGCCAAGCTTATCATGAACAGGCTTCTTGAAGAGGATGAGGCATATAACAGACCGAAGAGAGATGACACATCAAAACAGATGTCTTTCTTTGAAAATGTAAATGAAGAAGATAAAGATCCGGCACACAGGCTGGTTAATGAGATAAAGGAACTGGATATTAACCACATGACGCCTGTACAGGCACTTGAGGTATTGTTCCGGCTTAAGGAGAAGGCTGAGGAAAATGATCAAACTTCTTGATACAGATACTATAAATAAGATCGCTGCAGGAGAGGTTATCGAAAAGCCTGCTTCCGTGGTGAAAGAACTGGTGGAAAATGCCGTAGATGCAGGAGCAGACCGCATCAGCGTGGAACTTGAAAACGGAGGCTTAAGCCTGATAAGGGTGAGCGATAACGGATCCGGTATAGAAAAAGGTGATATCAGGAATGCTTTTGTAAAGCATGCTACTTCTAAGATCAGATCCATAGATGATCTGAATGAGGTGGGGACCCTGGGCTTCAGGGGAGAGGCTCTTTCCAGTATCGCTGCGGTCTCGGAGGTTCAGCTCTTTACAAAGACAGGCGGGGGGCTCACAGGTTATTTTTACAGCGTCACCGGAGGAAGTGAGGAGAGTTTTGAAGAGACCGGTGTTCCTGAAGGGACTACCGTGGTTGTGAAGGAGCTTTTCTTTAATACACCTGTAAGAAAGAAGTTCTTAAGGTCAGAGGCAGCCGAAGGGGCAGCGGTATTAAGTCTTATGGAGAAACTGGCCCTGTCCCGCCCGGATATTTCATTTAAGCTGACAGCGGGGGGCAGGGAAAAGCTCTATACAACAGGAAGCGGCAAACTCAAGGATGTTATATATGCCATTTACGGCAGGGATATAGTAAATAACCTGATTGAGATTAATGCGGAAAATGAGGATGTAAAGATAGGCGGTTTCATTGGTAAGCCTGCAATAAGCAGGGGAAACAGGTCGTTTGAAAATTACGCTGTAAACGGGCGTTTTATCAGCAATGATTCTCTGTCCATGGCCATCGAGGAAGCCTACAAGGGATATATCATGCTGCATAACTTTCCGTTCACAG
>CACZTF010000101.1 GCA_902784025.1 uncultured Lachnospiraceae bacterium | reverse complement strand
TGATCCGAATGGGAACCTGCATAAGGATGGAGGCTATACAGCACAAGTATACTTCTCGAGTCCGCTTGTTGATCATACCTACATGGATAATGACATCATTGAAGCAGGAACGGAAGGTGGCGGCAGCGTAGAAGTCTATAAGACCGCCGAAGAAGCTACAAAAAGGGAAGCATATCTTGCTGGCTTTGATGGAACAATAACAGCATCCGGTTCGCATGAGGTAGTCGGGACATGTATTGTAAGAACTTCGGACAGCCTGACAGCTACACAGCAGAAAGAACTGGAAGAAGCGATAATAGAAGCCTTGACTAAAATCGATTAAAAGAGAGCCTATATTATAATAGAGAAACGCCAGATATAGATCATAATGTATCTGGCGTTTTGCTTCTGGAGAGATCCTGAATATCTGGGGCCATGGAGAAAGCGATGAAAGAATTCATCGCCTGAAGGTAGAAAAAGGGGAAAGCGATGAAAGTTTTCACCAAAATTCACCGAAAATCATCTGAAACAGCAAAAAACGATGAAAACATTCATCGGCTTAGCGAAATAATTGACAAAGAGGATGAAAAGATTCATCGCAAAAGGGTGAATAAGGGAAGGGACGATGAAAACATTCATCGCAGCGGTGAAATAGAACGACAAAACGATGAATGTTTTCAACACCAAGCGGTGAATCGAGGACAAACCGATGAATATATTCATCGGTTGAAGACGCAAGTGATAAAATAGCAGAATAGTGGGATTATGCTGACTGTAGTATCATAAATTAGCTAAATCAGTAATAGTGCAGTATTATTTTCAAATTGAATAATAAATGTTGATGTCTGATTGAGGAGGATCCAAATGGTTAAAGGACGAAAAACTACTATAATCATAGCGGTAATATTGATTGTTGCCGGAATAATATCTTTCGTAGCACTATCTAAAGTTTTTTCAAATCCCGAAACATTTAAGGGAACAGTTCAAGTACTTGATGAAAAGAAGAATACAGTAGCAAAAATGTCTGCCATATCTATTGCGGCTGCATCGGCAATAGACCTTATACCAGGTGAGGCAGGATCATCTATTTCAAAGGAACTGGTGAATCTTGGAGGTTATTTTGTCCTTCTGTTTGCAGCTATTTATCTTGAAAAGATGCTGATATCCATTGGCGGATTTGTTGCTTTTAAGGTTCTGATACCTATAGGACTGTTTCTGTTAGCCGGATTCTTGCTTTTGCAAAAAGACTACCTGAAAACGCTAGGAACAAAACTGATCAGCATAGGCCTTGTTCTGTTCTTGCTTGTGCCTTCAAGTGTCTGGGCATCTGATATGATTGACAGGACCCATGATTTGTCAAAGCAACAAGCAATCGAAGAGATAGGCGAGGAGACTGACTTGATTGAAGTGGAGGCTGAAGAAGCGGCTGAAGGTGGCGCTGCGGAAGATGAAAGCGAAAACTCATCAATACTGGGAAATCTCAAGTCTAAGGGTTCGGCTTTGGTTGGAAAAGTCAAAGACAGCGGATCATCAGTGCTTGCATCTGCAAAAGAAGTTCCGAAAAAGATGAATGCTCTATTGGATAACTTGATTGAAGAAGTGGCATACTTCTTTGTATCAATATGCATTATTCCAATTGTAGTATTGTTATTGCTGATAGTATTGATGAAACAATTGCTGGGATTTACCGGATCCGGAACAGGAGACTATGGAGCATTAGTTAAAGAAATAAGAAAACTAACAGCAGAGAAAGTTGATCCTGCCGAATAAGATATTGGCTTTGGTTTGACATGGCTATAGATTGTTTGAACTCGCAAGCTTTTCAAGCCTTATAGAAGCAGAGGTAAATATAGCAATCAGAGAGCGTTCTGGATGAGGAGCGCTTTTTGTATACATGAGAGAAGGAGGCTTAATATGGGAACAATCAGAACTACAGGAAAAGCACTGAGGGAAACACTATGCTTTCGGGTCCTTTTGCAGCAGGAACAATACTTTAAAATTGTGCAGTACACAATATGATAGTGTAGTATCATATTGATAGTATTTGACTGAAGTGCGAATAAGGATGCAAAAGAGGACTCGAGCTATGGAATTTGAAGTAATCAGGAATGATATTAGTAATATGGAAGTGGATGCTATAGTCCTTCCTGCAAACCCATCACTAGAAGAAGGAAGTGGAACATCAAAAGCTATATTTGAACGTGCTGGAAGAAGAAAGCTTAAAAAAGCATGTAAAGAAATTCTAAAAAGGTATCATCATGTAACTGAAGGAACTGCAGTTCCTACTTTAGGCTTTGAATTAGACGCAAAGTATATCATTCATGCTGTAACGCCAAAGTGGATGGGTGGAACAAATGGAGAATATGGAAAGCTAAGCTCAGCATATCTATCTTCATTGAAAATAGCGGATATGATGGATTGTACATCAATTGCGATACCTTTGCTTTCTTCCGGCAATAATGGGTTTATCCTTGACTCTGCTCTGAGGATTGCTATTGAAAGTATCAAAAGCTATGAAGCATCAAATAAATTGGAAAAAATTTTTCTTGTCATTTATGGCATGCGCGCTATGGATGAATGCCGACGTATGGGATTTAGTATTACTGAAGTTATAGATCAGGCATATGTGCTTGGTAAGGATGAACGTGTAAGAAAGATAGAGGTCCGAAATTTGGTTTATTGGCAGGGCCGTAACGAAGAAAACGAGGTTTTGATAGTATTACCGAACATCTACCTCCGCAGACG
>CACZTF010000100.1 GCA_902784025.1 uncultured Lachnospiraceae bacterium | reverse complement strand
GTATACAGACGATACCACACTTACCATTACAACTTCTGACGGTGAGGATGAGGCCCTGGTAGAAGCTGTTAAAAACAATGGAGAAAAGAAAGTTTATAAGGTAGAATACAACTGTAATTGCGGATGATGATATAATCCAATCCTACGATCGATCTCCTAATCCTCCTAATCACAATAATTGTGTGTTTTAGGAGTTTTAATTACAAAAACACACAATATATTTAAAATATTGTGTGTTTTTGTATTATAAGTGGTATAATTTACAAAAAATTGTGAGAAGGTGATAAATATGGATCCATATAACGCAAAGAAAATGCCTTTTAATTATGAAATCAATAAGGAATTATTGATTTTAACGGCTGAAGCAAATTCCAAATACGGTGAGTACAAAGCAGCTCTGAACACTTTGGAATTAGATGCATCTTATTTTTTAGACTCTTTAGTATTAACAGAAAGCTATAAATCGACGCAGATTGAAGGAACCCAAATAACTCAAGATGAAATATTTTACTTGAAATATCTTAAACAGAATGATGATAACAAAGAAATACAAAATCTGAAAGCTGCAATTGATTACGCTAAGAAAAACTTAACAGATGGCCTCAATTACGAACTGGTTAATAATATGCATAACATACTTCTGGATAGTGTTCGGGGTTCCGCAAAAAGTCCCGGGAAAATACGGGATACTCAAAACTGGATAGGTCCGGCCGGATCGACAATGGATAATGCTACATTTATACCTCCGGCACCGGAAGATGTTTATCCACTACTGCTTAACCTGTATGAATATATGAATAACCGTTTTACGGATCCATATTTAATCAATGTTGCTTTGTCGCACGCTCAATTTGAAACAATTCACGCCTATAAAGATGGTAACGGAAGACTGGGAAGGGCTATCATACCGGTTCAAATGGCGTTTCTCGATGAATCTCAGCCTATTATGTTTCTCTCTGAGATACTGGAATTGTATAAACCATCATACCAGCGAAACCTAATGGAGCTTCGACGTGGAAACATAACAGGCTTTTTGAAATTTTTTATGCAGTGTATTATTGATCAGTGTTCTAATTACGTTTACAAAATAGATCGTGTTAAAACGGTTTACCGGGAAGACATGACAACAATAAAGAACATCAAGGGTAATACGATATACAGAGTTATGCCGGAAATAAAAAAACAGATTGTTTTTACCAAAAAAGAACTGGTTGAAGCTTCCGGCGTTTCAGTAAATATGGTTTCTTCTCTTGTGAATCAACTGGTTGAATTAAATATCTTGATCCCGGACAGCAGTGTTATGAAACGGGGATACAGATATCAACGAATTTATGAGATTTTTGTTTCTAAGAGTTTTTAAATACACGATGAAAGTAATTGATCAAGTTTTAGACTCAAAAAACATCGTTTTTTTTATCAGGATCAATTGTTGCTTTGAAACTGTCCTTTTCTCGCATTTGTGTTTTTGTCATTTTCGCTTTTAATTATATTGTTTTTTTGTCATTTAAATGATACGCTATATGTAATAACTATGTGTCTTACAGCTTTGCAATATAGCAGTCAAAATTGCTCAGGGCACACGGAGGATATTATTATGGAATTAAAAAGAAAATGTGCCGGCACAATATTAAACTGGTTAAAAAAATCAGATAAAGCTTTGCTCGTAAAGGGTGCGAGACAGGTAGGTAAGACACATTTGATCCGGTCTGTATTAAATGAGACCGATACAGATTAACTTGAGATAAACCTTATTGAAACACCTGAGGCCATATCTGTTCTTGAGCAGGCAAAGTCCTCAGACGAACTTATGCTCGGGCTTTCGACGATCTCAGATAAGAGGCTTAAAAAAGGGGAAAGTATCATTTTCATAGACGAAGTCCAGAAGTACAAAAACATGGTGACAAAGATCAAGTTTTTGACTGAAGAGGGAAGCTTCCGTTATATACTGAGCGGCTCTCTGTTGGGCGTGGAGCTTACAAGTCTTGAATCAGCGCCCGTAGGCTATCTTCATATTATGGAAATGTTTCCGCTGGATTTTGAAGAGTTCCTTCAGATAACAAATATCACGGATGAAATAAAAGAATCTCTAAAAGAAAGCTTTACAAAACGCAAGCCTGTTATGGACGTGATTAATGAGAAAATGTCAAACCTGTTTTTGAGATACCTTGTGGTGGGCGGAATGCCTGATGCGGTGGCTACATTTGCACAGACAAATAACCTGAACGATGTGCTCACCATACACCGTGATATAAAAGCAACATATAAACTGGACTTTACACAGTATGAGGAAGAGGATAAAAGCTGCTGATTTCCAATGCTTATGATATCATTCCGTCGGAATTACTGAAGCAGAATAAGCGTTTTTTCATAAGTGACCTGAAGCAGGGTAAGCGGTTTGACCGGGTTCAAAGCACTTTTTTGTGGCTGGAAAATGCAGGGATGGCCATTTCCGTATACAATTCTTCGGAACCTAAACCGCCTCTGAAGCTGAGTAAAAAGCAAAGCCTTTTTAAGCTGTATATGTCAGACGTGGGCATGCTCACATCGGAATACGGCATGAATACAAAAAGAATGCTGCTTACTAAAGATAAGACCCTGAACGCAGGCGGTATTTTTGAAAATGCCGTTGCACAGACCCTTTACTCCAAGGGATATGACATGTACTACTATAATTCCAACCGTATCGGTGAACTGGATTTTGTTATCGAGCATAACGGCAAAGCTCTTCCCGTAGAAGTTAAAAGCGGCAAGAAGTACGCCGTTCATTCCGCACTGGATAAGTGTATGAGCAATCCCGACTATGAAATAGAGGAAGCTATAGTATTTGCTGATTGTAATATATCTGTGAATGGAAATGTCATTTACATGCCGGTATACATGTCCATGTTTTTGGAGAAAGACACCGGAAAGGATCTTACGATTGAAAAGATAGAGTTCTGAAATGACAGGAGAAGCAAAAAAATACCGCCTTGCAGTGATCTGAACTGCAAAGCGGTATCTTTTTTTGTCAGGATTCAAGTGACGCTATGTTCACTCAGACCTGAAGATCATTAATCTTCATGTCTTCTCCTGCGTGTGATCATCACTCCCAGACCTGCCATAGCTGCTGCCGCTGCCGCTGCCATTACGATCCAGAGTGCTGTGTTATTATTGTCTCCTGTTGATGTTGCACTTGTTACATTGCTTGTGGAAGGTGTGGTAACCACCCTTCTTGTCGTACTCGGGGTGTTTGCAGATACAGGTGTCCTGGGAGTCTCCTTCTCCTGCTCTGAAGGAGGAGGTGTCTTTCCTTCAGGAACCGAAGGTGTTGTTCCTCCCGCCTTTGCATCATCGGGGGCATCCTCAAGTATCACATGGTTACCATCCTTTACACTTATCTTTCCGCCGTTATCCACTGTTGTGGTTCCGAGTGTTACATTACCCTTGGTATCCACAACGAATGTGATAACCGTCGTTACCTGCTTGTATCCTTCGGGTGCTGCGGTCTCTGCCATAGTGTATGAGCCCGGTGCAAGCTTAAGTTCATGAGCCGTTGTCTCTGATGTCCACTTATCTACCTCCTTGCCGGAAGCATCGTATACCACGATCTGTGCTCCTGCGATCTCAGAACCGCCAAGTGCGTTCTTTGATACGTATACATCAAACTTATCTTCCTCTTTGAGCTCAGGAATATTAACCGCTTTCATGGTTCCTTCCTTTACTTCAAAGTTGGTCACGGTACTTGTTGCCTTGGTATATCCCTCAACTCCTTCGATCTTGGTCTCTACCGCTCTGTACTGTGCCGGATTACCGTTTATGTAAGCTTCAAGGTTCTTGAACTCGGCTGTTTTGTTATCCTTATCAAGAGTTACCGTTACAGGTGTTCCGTCAGGTTGATAAGTAACGAATTTCTCATTGATCGCATCATAGTATTCAAGTGTGAATTCAACCTTTGCTCCGTCAGGCCAGTCTATAATATTGCCTTCTGCGTCTTTCCACTCTTTCTCTATGGTAACTGAAATATCCAGGTAAGGTTTAGCCTTGAAGGAAGAATCCCTCATAACTAAGATTCCCTTATCTTCCTCATGACCTACAAGACCGTTTTCATCAACCGTAAAGTCGATAGGCGCAGCCAGATTATATCCGGCAGGCGCTTCAGTCTCGGTAAGTGTATAGGTTCCGGGTGCAAGCTTCACCTTGCAAGGCTCTTT
>CACZTF010000099.1 GCA_902784025.1 uncultured Lachnospiraceae bacterium | reverse complement strand
TTGATTCTGCTCAAAATGCCGAGAAGGCTAAAGCAGCTTTGCAAAAGCAAGGAAATATTGAATCCGTTGAGTATGATAAAAAAATTCAGCATGAATTATCCGTGGCAAAAGCAGTACAAAGCAATATCAGAAGCAATCATTTATCATGGGGAGTCCCTTGTATAGGGGCAGATGCTTATGCAGACTACATTAATTCCACAGCGCATGGACAGTTGACAATTGCTGTAGTAGATTCCGGTGTTGATAAAGATCATTCATTCCTTTCAGGTCGAATCATAGAGGGGTATGATTTTGTTCGAAATGACAATGAGCCTGATGATGAGGAAGGCCATGGAACTCACATTTCTGGAATAATAGTAGATTGCACACAAGGAGTAAATGATATTAAAATCATGCCTGTAAAAGTTTTGGATGAAGACGGCGGCGGCATGATATCTGACATAGCTAACGGACTGTTATACGCTGCTGATAACGGCGCATCGATTATCAATACCAGTTTAGGCGGAGAGCACAGCGGTTATCTTGATGCAGCCGCAAAGCGTGTCATTAGTCGAGGCGTAGTCCTTGTAACTGCATCAGGCAATGAAGCAAGGGATATAGATAGGATACGGGCTTGTCCTGCGCACATAAGTGAAGCAATAACGGTAGGTGTAATAGATGAAGCTATGCATGTTATGCAGTATTCAAATTATGGAGAAAAGTTGGATTTAGTTGCTCCAGGTGAGAATATAAACAGTTCGTCCCTCAATAATTCCTTTGAAACAATGTCAGGAACATCAATGGCAGCACCACATGTGTCTGCGTGTATTGCACTACTAAAATTGGCGTATGACGAAGTTTCAAATGACGAGATATATTCATTACTTAAACGCAGTTGTGATACCCGCAAGGATATAACAAGGTATGGAATGGGCATATTAAACTTAAACAATCTTATTTCAGATATTAATTCCCAAGATATACATATACAGAAAAAGAAATATGAATACACAGGAAAACCAATAAATGCGCGCGTCAATATATCAAGAAATGGAGAAAATCTCTTCGAAAAGAAAGATTTTGTTCTTACCTATAAGGATAATAAAAAAATTGGGCATGCCAAAATAAAAATAAAAGGTGCCGGCTCTTATAGCGGTGAGTCAACTATTACTTTTCTTATAACTCCGAAGAAAGGGACGATTACCGCTATTAGACCAGCAAAGAACAGTGCTGATATCCAATGGAAAAAAGTTGATCATGCTGATGGCTATCAGATTCAATACAGTACATCAAAGAAATTTATTAGTTCAAAGAAGAAACCCATAAGAAATAAGAAAATAAACAACACGAAAATCGATGGTCTTAAGAGCCAAAAAAATTACTATATTCGGATAAGAACCTATAAATCTGTGAATGGAAAAAAGATTTACTCAGAATGGAGCAGATCAAAAGTTATAACAACAAAATAAAACACTAATGAATCGTATCAGCAAAGAAGATAAGCTTCAAATTTAGGAAGATGCTTAAGAAATTCAACCTTGTCACGCTATTACTGGCTGATCCTTGAAAAAAGCCGGAAAGATCTGCTTTACGCCTTGTAGGCAACAGGTCATAGACCTGAGAAGTTTGCATATCCACGAGCACACAGGCATATATCTTTTGCTTGTACTTTATCGCATATATCTCATCGATGCAAAGACATTTTGGCATTGCGACAGGCGTCACACCTGCATATCTGTCGAAGATACGACTGACGGAAGAAACGGACAAACCGACCTCATCCGCAACTTGAGTAAAGGTCATCCTGGGATTGCGGAGCATTTTCATCACACGCAAGATGACATACGTTGAGACGCGTCTGTTAGGAAAGGCGAAAGGATTCGTCTCAGGAAAAGATTTGTCACAACTAGTGCAGCGATACCTCCGCTGGTTGAAGATGATGCTGGTGTAAACATTATTTGTTTTCACTTTGGTATAATAATTATGTATTGGTGGCTGAGTTTAGTTAGTGTCAATTGGCATATGAAAATCAGACCAGTCAATGCTGGTCCCAGATAACAGGAGGAGTATATGGGATCAAAGTTAAGTAATGATATAAGGGAGAGGGTCGTTGTAATTGATGCCCGGCGGGATTCAGCTCGCGGGACGGACTCAGGCATGGGCCAAGGCGGAGTAAATGCTTATGGAGAATATGCGAAGGTAAAACGCAGGATGCGGGTTGCTGCTTACTGCAGGGTATCGACAGCGTCAGACGCTCAGGAAACAAGTTATGAATCGCAATGCCTGCACTACACGGATTTTATTATTAGCAATGCGGAGTGGGAGTTTGCCGGGATTTATGCTGATGAAGGTATTACCGGCA
>CACZTF010000098.1 GCA_902784025.1 uncultured Lachnospiraceae bacterium | reverse complement strand
TTTCAGCCGGGATTTCAAGTCTCCTTACAGTTGAAATATCCTGTAGTGCACCGGGCGATATTTTTTTTGTACCTTCGGCTATACTGTAAGAATCCCGTGTGTCAGATGCATTAACTGCGATCAGCTCTTTAACCCCGTCTTTTATCTGATATAATCCGAATCCGTCGGTGGAAAATATCATGTTATCCGGCGATACCCTGAATATCCTGTCTATCAGCTCCGGACGTTCTATTGTCGTTACTGAAGACGGTATATAGGACTCAGAGATACCGGAGGCAATAAGGTAATCTGCACCCAAAAACTCTATCGTTTCAGGAAGCACCAGTTCCTCAAGACTCACACAATATGCAAAAGCATCATGCTCCAGCACTTTTACACTCTCCGGCACTATGATCTTCATGATCATAATACCGTTTTCCTTAAAACATTCCGGCCCGATGCTTGTCACAGGCAGACCCGTAAGTTCTCCCGCATCCTCTGCATCTGAAGGGATCTCCACCACATCACCCCCGGAGATGAACTTCTTCAAAACGACTCCTGTATTGTTTTTTTCGTACTCAAATATACTTTTTTCCATATATGCGCTTTATTATCCTGTTATATCATTTTTAATGATCTCCAAACAATTACAACACTGCTTCAGTTTAACAGATTATTATCCTTTTTTTCAATGTCATCCATTCGCTTTTATACGATCGTATCATCATTGGATCCGGTACAATAAGACATCTGCGACCTGCTGATAATAATAATTACACTTTTTAAGATTCAACAAAAGCACCTGTAAAAAAAACAGACCTGAGTCTGTTCTTTTCCGGATCTTATATAGTAAATTGTATGATACGGGTCTGTCATTATCAATTTCCTGAAAACTCATTATCACCGTTCCCGTCGGAATTCTCCTGCATTCTTTTGAACTCCTCTATCTCCTCACGAAGATTCCTGCTTCTCTCATGGAGCATAAGCTTTTTATTATACTGGTAATACTTATCGCATCCGTTATCCGTGATGAACCTTGCTGCTGACTTATTCACCGTAAGCTCTGTCACAAGCAGGAGCATCTCATTATCATCTCCGAAAGCTCTTTCAGTAAAGTCAAATGCATTATCCAGTTCTTTGACCATTGCCGCATCCGCTTCCTTAGACTTGGTGATATGCTCATTAAAGTTCTTTTTGAGCAGTTCAAATGCTTCTGCATCCGTTGCATTCTCAAGCCTTATCATCTGGAGCATTTCCTCCAGGAAGCCTGTTCTGAAGCGGTTTTCACGACGTTTCTCATGGGAGAGTCCATTTGCCGCTTCTTCCTTGAGAGCCTCTCTGTCAAACTCCTCTATCATCTCCGTAAGCCTTGCGGGAACATCAGAATCTGCCCCCACGGTCTTAAGCTTCCCAAGAAGACCTTTAAGGGCCTCTTTTTTCTCCACGCAGCAGCGGATACCCGGACGGAGAGCCTCTATGACAAGCCCCATGACAGTGGTACGCTCATCAAAGTTAGCTTCTTTAGCCCTGTTTACGGCTGCCTCGTCAGCACCGTTTTCCAGGATATTCCTGATGCCGTAATCCTCTTTATATTTTTCGTAAAGATCGTAATATGTGGCAAACTCTCCTGCCACCCTTTTGTCTCTTATGTACTGTCCGATAAGAGCCTCATCTACTTTAAAACCTTTCTCTTCGTATAAAAAGATGGCTTCGGACAGATCCTCCCATCCCCTGGCGGTAACATAAACCTTGCCGTCCACCGTGTTCTCAATATGATAAAAGTCGTCCTTCTTTATATCAAGGTAGCTTAAAATAGCGTTATGCAATCCCTTCTGCTCGGCATATATCCTCCAAACATCAAGGTCAGCCTCCGCCTCCATGACCTTAAGCCTGTCCATGGTCACCACATCAAACTCGTGGACAGATCTGTTATACTCCGGAGGATTTCCTGCGGTGCAGATGACCCATCCCTGGGGCACCCTGTGATTTCCAAATGTCTTGTACTGCAAGAACTGAAGCATAGAGGGGGCCAGCGTTTCAGACACACAGTTTATCTCATCCAGGAAAAGTATACCCTCTTTCTTGCCGCTCTTTTCCATACTTTCATAAACCGATGCGATTATCTCACTCATTGTATATTCGGAAACGTCATATTCCTCTCCCTGATAGTTTTTCTTAACTATAAAGGGAAGACCCAGCGCCGACTGCCTGGTGTGATGGGTCATGGAATAGGAAACGATGGCTATATCAAGCTCTTTTGCTATCTGCTCCATGATGGCAGTCTTACCTATACCCGGTGCTCCTATAAGGAATACAGGTCTCTGCCTTTCCACAGGAATCCTGTAATTCCCGTACTCGTCTTTTGCAAGGTAAATGCTGACTGATTGCTTTATCTGGTTTTTTGCTTCTTTTATGTTCACTATTATTTCCTCTTTCTGTTAAAAATATAGTATCTTGTTTTATTGTAGTCTGAAACTCTTTACTCTTCCAGGTCATCCCTGCTGACCATGCGTCCGATGGCCCAGTCGGGGATCTGAGGTATATCATCCTCCTGTGGCATTATAATGAAGGCTGTTTTAAAGGATGGTTCTTTTTCCGGGACGATTCCCAGACCGT
>CACZTF010000097.1 GCA_902784025.1 uncultured Lachnospiraceae bacterium | reverse complement strand
TACACTAAGGAGCGATAATAAAGAACTTAAGTTGACAACACGAGAGGGAAATACAGAAACTATTGCCCTCGATGACATTTCCTATAAAAGTTCTTTTTCTACTGACATTCAGGCCATAAAAGACTCTCAGTCACCTTACGTATGGTTCCTCCACCGTTCCGGTGAGAACGTTTATGACGTCGATGTCAATACATCCTTCGACCAGGCGGCTCTTGAAGAAAAACTTGCAAATCTTGACTGTATAATCAGTGATTCCATACAGGACCCTACAGACGCCCATCTTGCCTTGGTGGGTGATTCCTTCACTATCGTTGAAGCAACAGAGGGTAATCGTTTGGATCCTGAAAAATTAAACAGTGTTATTTCGGAATCTGTAAAATCAGGAGTTTTCGATGTAAACCTTTCTGACAGCAACTGCTACGTTACACCGAAGGTTTACGGTGATGATTCCGATCTGAACACTACTCTTAATAACATCAATGCGCTCAAGAATAACAAGGTTAAGCTTAATCTTCATGAAGCTGAGGAAACTATCGATTATTCGATATTCAAGGATTGGATACATACCGAAGGAACGAATCCCGTTCTTGACGACGATGCTATTATGAAATACCTGGACGGTATCGCGGACAAGTATGACACCTTCCAGACAGAACGTGATTTTGAAGCCACAGGTATCGGTAAGATAAAGGTCGGGGGCGGCGATCAGGATTCATATGGTTTTCTTATGGATAAGGAAAAAACCAAGGATGCAGTCAAAGAAGCAATACTTTCAGGTAAATCTGATAAAGTCGACTGCTACTGGAGCGTTCCTGCAAATCACAGAAACCAGCCCAACGGTGATATAGGAAATACATACGTAGAAATAGATATTTCACGTCAGCATATGTGGTTCTACAAAGACGGCAAGCTTTTTACAGACACAGATGTGCGTACGGGAACCGAAAGTTCTGCACAGTGGACACCTACCACAGAAGGTGTGTACAGAATACTCTGGAAACAGAGAGACAAGTGGTTCCTTCAGGTTGGAGATCCCTGCCATTCAGATTTTTGGATGCCTTTTAACAGTCGCGGTGAAGGTATTCATGATGCGACATGGTATTCCACTTACGGTGGTTCTCTATACAAATGGGCCGGCTCTCACGGTTGTATTAATACACCGTACGATATTGCCCAGCTCATATATGAAAACATAGATGAAGGGACACCTGTTATCGTATACAGATCATAATTTTATTATTTGTAATATTACGGAGTGTTTGTATTTATACGGCACTCTTTTTGTTTTTAGGAGGTTAATAACATGAAAAAACTATTCACTATAATCATTTCTGCAGGAATAATAGCGGCCTCTCCTACTCTTGCTTACGCACAGCCTGTTCAAGAGACCGGCACTGAAAGCAGTGATATTTCCCAAAATGAAGACACACATCTTATCGATACCGATGACACAGATAAGACGTCCGCAGAAAACGTCCCCGAAACATCGATGAATGAAGGCATGTCATCTGAGACTACAGATGATGCTGATCCTGATAAAGAATATGATCCGAATGGTAATATAACAGATAATAAGAATACGGCTGTGGAAGAAACGGTAATTAAAAACACGAATACTTCCGGTAATTCCGATGATCAGCAAAGCGCCTATTCATACAATAATGCAGCAAAAAGCAATAGCACAGATGCTTCTGCTAAAAAAAAGGGATGGGTAAAAAACAAAAACGGTACTTATTCATATTATGATAAAAAAGGAAAGCCTTATACCGGATGGCATAAGATGGGCAAGGCTGAAGGTGAAAAAGAGAGCCACTGGAGTTATTTTGATGAAAAGGGCAGAATGATGACCGGCTGGGTTCAGTTTGGTAAGGGTACAAAAAATCCTGATGGCGATACCGAAAAACACTGGTCATACTTTGGCAGCAACGGATGGCTAAGAACCGGCTGGGTACAACTTGGTAAGGGTACAGGCAATCCCGACGGAAACACTGAAAAGCACTGGTCTTATTTCGGCAGCAACGGATGGTTAAGAACCGACTGGGTTCAGTTTGGTAAAGGTACCGCTGAGCCTGACGGCAATACAAAAAAGCACTGGTCTTATTTCGGCAGCAACGGATGGCTGAAAACCGGATGGGTACAATTAGGTAAAGGCACCGGCAATCCCGATGGTAATACAAAAAAACACTGGTCTTATTTCGGAGAAGACGGATGGCTCAGGACCGGCTGGATACAGTTTGGCAAGGGAACCGCTGAGCCTGACGGCAATACTGAAAAGCACTGGTCTTATTTCGGCAAAAAAGGCTGGCTGTACACAGACAGATGGTATACAGATTCAAATGGTCTCCACTGGTTTGACAAAAAAGGATGGCTTGCAGCAAATAATCCTGTTTTGGAAGGACAGCTTTACAATGATAAAAACGGAAACGGTGTCCTCACCAAAAACACGACTAAAACCGGCTGGCACCAGTGGAATTCTGACTGGTACTGGCTGGAAAAGGGAGTAACCTTAAAAGGCTTTAATGGTGTAACACAGATAAACAACCAGGGAACCTGGTATCATATTAAAGACGGCAAGACTAACGGTCCCGTAAAAAACGAAGCTATCGTCGTTCACGCCTCAGCTGACGAAAGGATAAACCAGTTTACCGGTGGTAAGGCAGGGGATCAGAGAAAAGGTGAAGTCGCTTTCCGTACATGGTATAACAGACCCTGGCACTATGTTTTCAGGGCAAAAGATCCTGCTATACGGGAAAAGATCGTCTACGCTATGGAAAGGGCTGCTCTCAACGAACATATAGGCTATGATATGGACCAGCGTGATTCTTTATATTATCAGGCAGAGAAAGTAGGCTGGGATCCCGGAAAAGTAACCGTGAACTGTGAAACTGACTGCAGTGCCCTTGTTGCTGTTGCCATGAGGTATGCCGGATTCAGTGCTGATACTGTCAGACTCAGCATTGGTACGTGCTTTACGACCTCCACTATGCGCCAAAGGCTTCAAAACACAGGCAAGTTTATTACTTACTCAAGTGATGATTACATAAAAAAAGGAGATAATCTTATCCGCGGAGATATACTGGTTCTTGAAAACGGTCACACTGCGGTCGTATCAAAATCTGCAGCTGATATGAAATAATCCAACAAGTATGCATGCGGTCATTTTGAATGATCACACAAAAAAATCAGGAGAGCCTGTCCCCTGACATAACGATCCTTTTACTAAGCTGTCGTTTTATACAAAGCTGTCGTTTAATACGGCAGCTTTTTTAGTTTTTTTAATATGCCTTTCCCCAATAAACCATACATTTGGCCGGCTTGCCACAACAAACACATGTATCTCCGATGCGCTCCTGTTCGAAAGGAATACATCTGGAAGTAGCTGTTGTTTCTTCTTTTATTTTGTCTTCACATGAACGGTCACCGCACCACATTGCTTTTACAAAACCCGGCTTATTATCTATTACATCCTTAAATTCATCATAATCTTTCGCAATATATGTATGGGCATCTCTATGATCCTTTGCCCTTTCATACATATCCTTTTGCATCGTATCGAGTATTTCTCCTGCCTTTGTGCATATATCATCAAGAGAAACACTTTCTTTCTCATGTGTATCTCTTCTTACGGCAACACATTCATTATTCTGAATATCCCTTGGTCCGATCTCTATCCTGAGAGGTATACCTCTCATCTCCGTCTCGGCAAACTTCCAGCCGGGACTTTTATCAGTCTCATCTACTTTAACGGAAAAGCCTGACTCTATTAGCTTATCCGCTGCTTTTGTGCAGGCTTCCAGCACGCCTTCCTTCTTCTGCTGGATAGGGATGATACATATCTGGAACGGAGCAATGGCAGGAGGCAGGACCAGTCCCTCATCATCACCATGTACCATGATAATGGCCCCGATAAGTCTTGTAGTCATCCCCCACGATGTCTGGTGTACATACTGCAGCTTATTATCTTTGTCGGTAAACTGTATATCAAAGGCTTTTGCAAAACCGTCACCAAAATTATGGCTGGTGCCGCTCTGTAATGCTTTCCCGTCATGCATAAGGGACTCTATGGTATATGTAGCTTCAGCTCCGGCAAATTTTTCTTTCTCCGTCTTTTGTCCCTTAATAACAGGAATAGCAAGAACTTCTTCAGCAAAATCTGCGTAGAGCTTAAGCATCATTTCTGTGCGTTCCTGTGCTTCTTCAAATGTAGCATGAGCTGTATGGCCTTCCTGCCACAAAAACTCCCTCGACCTGAGAAATGGTCTTGTTTCCTTCTCCCAGCGAAGTACAGAACACCACTGATTATAGAGCTTGGGCAGATCCCTGTATGACTGTATTTCATTGGAATAGAAATCACAAAATAGTGTTTCAGAGGTAGGACGAACACAAAGATCCTCGGTAAGAGATTCTTCACCGCCCCTGGTAACCCATGCCACCTCGGGAGCAAACCCCTCCACATGATCCTTTTCCTTCTCCAGAAGTCCTTCCGGAATGAGAAGCGGCATATAAACGTTTTCTACACCTGTCTCTTTAAAACGTCTGTCCAATTCACCTTTTATCTTTTCCCAAATGGCAAATCCTGCCGGTTTGAATATCATAAATCCTTTTACGGAAGAATAAGCCATCAACTCGGCTTTCTTGACAACATCCGTATACCACTGGGCAAAGTCCTGATCTCTGGAAGTTATTTCCTCTACCATCTTTTTTTCATCAGCCATTTTGCATCTCCTTACTGATCTTCTCCGAATTATCGTTATCAGACTGTGAAATAGCCTTTTGTCTCTTCTTTTCCTTCAGCTTTTTCCGGGCTTCTTCCTGCATTTTATGCTGCAGCACAGTCTCCTCCACGAAGGGATATTTGTATATCTCATCCATATGTGTAAAAGCTTTGGGAATTGTTATCCTCGTGACTTTTAAAGGTTTTAATCTTTTCCCGTTCCTAATACCAACATGCTCTATTATTCCGTTTATCTTGAAGTAACCTTTCGTTTCTGATGATTTATTGCTTATCTCAAAAACAGTATAATCGTCATCCCTTTCAATAAGCTCATTTCCGACTTTTTCCCTTAAGTTTTGTCTGTGCCACATAAAAGAATTTCTTTTGAACACCAGATAGTCATTCTTAAGTTTCTTAAAGCTCATATGTGCAACGACAAAGGAGGCCGGTATCCCAACGACAGAACCGGTGATCCAAACACCCAGTATCCATGCTGTTACCACATTGCCCGCTCCGGGTATAAGGATATTGAATCCTCTGGCAAGTATAAGACCCAGAATATAATAAGCGATCCCGGGAATGCAGCACCATCTTACTACACGATAAGGAAATCCATAATTTTTATTATAAATCTTTTTATCCGGAACTCCCCGTATCTCTGTTGCCAGACGCGGTCCCTTTTTTTTCTCCTGATCTTCCATTTTAAAACCTGTATGATTACTCCTTTTCCTGCTTACTTACAGAACATAGCTTCATGCTGTTTCAGCAAAAAGCGACTCAAACTCTTCCCTTGTGATCTTTTCTTTTTCAAGCAGCAGATCAGCACATCTATCCAAAACATCTCTGTGTTTTTCTATTATCTCTTTTGCCTTGTTGTAGCAATTTTCGACGATCTTCTTTACTTCCTCGTCTATCTGTGTAGCAACTACCTCACTGTAGGGACGGCTGTGACCTATCTCTTTACCTATGAATACTTCTTCGGATCCCGCTTCGTAGTTTATGGGACCAAGTTTTGAAGAAAAGCCGTATTTTGTTACCATATCTTTAGCAACTGACGTAGCCTGCTTTATATCCATGGATGCACCTGTGGTAACATCGTCAAATACAAGTTCCTCGGCAACGCGTCCCCCCATAGATACGATGATATTCTGTATCATCTTACCCTTTGTATTAAACAGTTCATCCTTCTCGGGAAGCGGCATCGTATATCCTGCAGCTCCCATTCCTGTGGGAATGATAGATACAGTATGAACAGGTCCCACATCGGTAAGCACATAGAAAAGGATAGCATGGCCGGATTCATGATAAGCCGTGATCTTTTTCTCTTTGTCAGATATGACCTTACTCTTCTTTTCTTTTCCTATCCCTTGTTTTATAAAGGCTTCCTGCAGATCCTTATTTGTTATAAAATCCTGCTTTTTAGTAGCAGCACTTATAGCTGCTTCATTTAATATATTTTCAAGATCTGCACCGGTGAAACCTGCAGAAGTCTTAGCTATCGCTTCAAGATCCACATCATCTGCCATAGGCTTTTTAGAAGCATGCACCTTAAGGATCTCAAGACGTCCCTTTACATCAGGTCTGCCAACCGCAACCTTACGATCGAATCTGCCCGGACGCAATATAGCCGGATCCAAAATATCCAGACGGTTTGTGGCAGCCATGACTATGATGCCGGAGTTCGTACCAAAACCATCCATTTCTACCAACATCTGGTTCAGTGTCTGTTCTCTCTCATCATGACCACCGCCCAGACCTGATCCTCTCTGACGCGCTACGGCATCTATCTCGTCTATAAATATGATGCAGGGGGAATTCTTTTTTGCCTCGCTGAACATGTCACGGACTCTGGAAGCACCAACGCCCACAAACATTTCAACAAAATCCGAACCTGAAATACTGTAAAAAGGAACTCCTGCTTCACCGGCAACTGCTTTTGCCAGGAGCGTCTTACCCGTTCCCGGAGGTCCTGTAAGTATGACTCCTTTGGGTATCCGTGCTCCGAGATGTGTATATTTTGCAGGATTTTTCAAAAAGTCAACTATCTCTACAAGTTCCTCCTTCTCTTCATCAAGTCCTGCCACATCTCTGAATGTAACCTTGTTATCACCGCCATCAGTCATCCGTGCCTTGCTTTTCCCAAAAGAAGACATCCTTCCCCCGGCTCCCATACTCCTTCCTAAAAGGATAAATATCACGACTATCGATCCGATCATGATAAGCAAAGGCAGAAAAGTAGTCAGGAAAGTGTTATCTCTGGATACATCGTTAAGATTGTATTTGATCTTTTTATCCTTAAGCATATCCTGTATGGGATTTACATCGGATACATAGAGACGTGACG
>CACZTF010000096.1 GCA_902784025.1 uncultured Lachnospiraceae bacterium | reverse complement strand
TTAAGATACTTCTGATAGCAATTATAACACTTATTATACTTATGATACCCGAAATGATCTGACCGTTGCGTGATGTAAATAATGATCTTATAGTTTGATGCATGGCTGTTTATGATCCTCCTGTCTTTTGATGTTCATAAAATGATATTATACAATATAATTTTATTTTTTGCAGTAAAAAATTTTCATTTCTTAACGTGTAAGTTTTTGTAATGACACTTTTATCAAATTATGATAAAATTGCAGTCAAAAGAATAATCTATGGGAGTGCGATTATATGAAACAACTTATGCTTGGAAACAAAGCCTTTGCCAGGGGTCTTTTTGAGGCGGGGTGTTCATTTGTATCCAGTTATCCCGGTACTCCGAGTACTGAAATAACTGAGGAGGCAGTAAAGTATGAGGAAATATACTGCGAATGGGCACCAAATGAAAAAGTAGCTATGGAAGCGGCGTTCGGTGCATCTCTTGCCGGTGTGCGCTCTTTTTGCGGTATGAAACATGTGGGTTTGAACGTAGCTGCAGATCCGCTTTATACAATGTCCTATACCGGAGTGAACGCCGGTATTGTAATAGGTGTGGCAGATGACCCGGGGATGCATTCATCACAAAACGAGCAGGACTCCAGACGTCATGCTGTAGCAGCTAAGGTTCCTATGCTTGAGCCGTCTGACTCGGCGGAAACGCTGGAGTTTGTAAAGCTTGCATTTGAGCTTTCAGAAAAGTTTGATACACCCTTTCTTGTAAAGATGTGTACACGTATCGCACATTCGCAATCAGTGGTGGAAACCGGAGAACGTGTCTGTCCGCCCGCAAAAGTTTATGAAAAAAACATAGCTAAAAATGTTATGATGCCGGGTAATGCCATAAAGCGTCATCCGTTTGTAGAAGAAAGAACTCAAAAAATAAGAGAGTGGTCAGAATCATCAGGTATAAATAAGGCAGAATATTCGGATGATAAAACTATCGGGGTGATCACATCTTCTACATCATATCAGTATGTAAAAGAAGTTTTTGGTGATTCAGTATCTGTTCTTAAGCTCGGGATGGTCAATCCTCTTCCTGAAAAACTGATCATGGAGTTTGCTTCATACGTGATGCGGCTGGTCATCGTTGAAGAAGGAGATCCTGTTATCGAAGATCATTGCAGGTCACTGGGATTAAAATGTGACGGAAAGAACACTTTGCCGCTATGTGGTGAGTTCTCTCAGAATCTGATAGCAGATGCTCTCGGAGGAGATGTGCATGAGGGACGCAGTATAGATGCACAGATTCCTGTAAGACCTCCTATAATGTGTGCCGGCTGTCCTCACAGAGGGATATTTTATACGCTGGGTAAAAATAAATGTGTCGTATTGGGAGATATAGGATGTTATACATTGGGAGCTGTCGCCCCGTTGTCAGCTATGGATATGACATTATGTATGGGTGCCAGTATTTCTGCTGTTCACGGCTTTAACAAAGCACTGGGAGAAGAAGGTGAGAAAAAAACAGTAGGTATCATCGGTGATTCCACATTTATGCATTCCGGAATGACAGGTCTTGCTAATATAGCCTATAACGGATCTAATTCCACTGTGATAATACTGGACAACTCCATAACAGGTATGACCGGTCATCAGCAGAATCCAACAACAGGATACAACATAAAAGGTGATCCGGCAGGGAAGATAGATCTGGAAGCTCTTTGCAGATCTATGGGAATAAACAGAGTAACAGTCGTAGATCCGTATGATCTTAAAGAGTGTGACAGAGTTATAAAGGAAGAGCTGGAAGCGCCTGAGCCTTCAGTTATCATTGCCAGAAGACCTTGTGCGCTCTTGAAATATGTTAAGCATGATCCGCCGTTAGAAGTTAATACTGAGAAATGTACAGGCTGCAAGTCATGTATGCGTATCGGTTGTCCGGCTATCTCTGTAAAGAACGGAAAAGCGTGTGTAGATAAAACGCTTTGTGTTGGATGTGATGTATGTACACAAATGTGCGGATTTGATGCGTTTGAGCGTGTTGAAGGATAATGAAACGAAATAACTATTCAACTATAAAAACAGAGGTTAATTTATGAGATCAGGAAATATAATGATAGTAGGCGTGGGCGGACAGGGGTCTCTCCTTGCCAGTAAACTTTTAGGGTATCTGCTTCTTACCGAAGGGTTTGATGTAAAAGTATCTGAAGTACACGG
>CACZTF010000095.1 GCA_902784025.1 uncultured Lachnospiraceae bacterium | reverse complement strand
TCCCCGCTACTATGCCCGGATAGCTCAGTTGGTAGAGCAGAGGACTGAAAATCCTCGTGTCACTGGTTCGAGTCCGGTTCCGGGCACATCCCCCCCTCTTTGAGGCACTGCCATTTAACATGGCAGTGTTTTTTTTATTATTCCGGTTATTCTTTTCATAATATATTTTTTGCTTTTAACCACGGTATAATGTAATATGTCTTTTAGAAATAAAAAGGGGTAACAGACATGAAAGAAAATTCATTTTATGCAATGCTGTCACGAATGAAATATATCAATCGCTGGGGGCTTATGAGAAATTCCAGAAATGAAAATCTTTGTGAGCACAGTTTGGAGGTAGCTTTTATAGCCCATGCGCTCGGACTTATCAACAATCATTTTTTTGACGGTGATATAGATCCCTCAAGACTTGCACTTATTGCCATGTATCATGACACTGCCGAGATAATAACAGGGGATATGCCTACTCCTGTAAAGTATCATAGTAAACTCATAAGAAGCGCCTATTCAGAGGTTGAAAAGATAGCTTGTGAAGAGCTGTTAAACGGTCTTCCGGAAGAATTACGGCAGGATTATGCGTCTTTGCTGACTGAAACCGAAAGTGAAGCAATGGAATGGAATTATATCAAAGCTGCGGATAAGATATCGGCCTGGTTAAAATGTGTTGATGAGCGTAACATGGGTAATACTGATTTTGCAGATGCAGAAAAATCCATAAGAAAGGTTATAGATGATATAGACCTTCCGGAGGTAAGATATTTTATGGAAAAATTTGCTCCTGCATATAAAAACACCCTTGACGAGTCATCAAGGGTGTAGTCGCTTATCTGTATATCATATATTGCTGATATCATGGTTAAGACTTATTAAAATGTTCTCTTTCTTATCGGGAAGATATGAAAGGGGACTTTTTTTATTTTGTATCCCCCGCATCATTACCTGTGCTATCTTCCGGTTTTGAAACTGTAACGCTGATCTTCGGTCCGTTCGGATCATCATTCTCAGAAGGAGTCCCGGTTCCGTTTGAGGTACGTTCTACTGTTTCAGTAGTTCCGTCGGACTTAGTAGTCGTTACTTTTACCTTAAGAGGCGGAGGCGTGATACCCGGGGCTTCTTCAGGAGCATCTGCCTTATTTTCTGTATCAGATGATCCTTCAGTCTTCGGCGCATCAGATACCGGATGTATGTTGGGTGTTGCATAACCCAGGATCTTTTCCCTGTATTCGGGAAGCTTATCCTTTACGATTATCAGGTTTTCCGTCATGGGATTGATAACGAGACCGACATTGTCATCAAGCTCCAGTGCCTGCTTTGGTCCGATGAGCATAAGACCCCAGTCATCCAGCTTATAAAGCTTGCTGAGCTCATCGATATCCGTAAACAGAGCTATGAACTCCTCGTTATTATTATTATTTATATGGGGTATCGCAACCTGTCCCTTAGCCGGCGGCTTTCCTGCGTTTTCAGGATCTTTCTTGATGGGAATGATCAGATTAGACTTGTTATAAGCAGTCCACATCTTTTTATCCTTTTCTTCGCAGTTTGCCTTACGCTCCGGGTAGTTCACCGGCCATCTCAGTTCGGAGAGGCAAACGTTCATGGCATAACGGAAAACGGGATTAAAGAAAGGAGGATGATCTTTTGAGATCTCGATAAGAGAACTCTTCTTTTCCTCATCACTTAAAAGTCTTTCCACATTCAGAGGAACATGATGCTGCCCGTTATCAATGGTTACTGTCTTTATACCCAGCAGGGTGAGCCATACGAAAAGAGGACATGAAAGGTTTTCTTTGTCAGCTTTGACTACCTTAAGCTTTCTGAATTGTTTTCCGTAGAAATCCACGGCGTCATCTGCGTAGGACTCAAGAGAATAGATGTCCACGCAGCCGTTGTTAAAGAAAGGCGCCTTGGTAGTTTCATCTATTGTTATGAATAGCTCGTCGGCCTCTGTTATCTTTTTGTAGAGAAGATTGATCACCTGCTCATGGATATCACGCCTGGTGGGATTATTCTCCTTGTTCAGCTTTTGGGCGATAGCGGAAAGCTCCTGGATAGAAAGAAATCTGAGCGCAGCATGCTCATCTTCGTTATCTATCATGTCATAAAGCTCATTAACACGCTCCTCGGAGAGTCTGTCTTTATTGGACTTATTTTTGCCG
This sequence comes from uncultured Lachnospiraceae bacterium, assembly GCA_902784025.1. Lineage (GTDB taxonomy): Bacteria > Bacillota > Clostridia > Lachnospirales > Lachnospiraceae > UBA4285. The sequence goes on along the minus strand of CACZTF010000095.1, from coordinate 4,688 downwards.
TTTACAAGACTGGTGATAAAATAACCAGGCTTGAACAGATCGGCATTAGAGTTATCAACCCATATTCCGTAAGCGTTATTATTGCCTCCATCTTCGTCAAATGTGATCTCGCTGAAGGTATCGCGTCCTATACGTTCTATTCCTGTTATCTTGCAGGTGAGGACAGGCTTGTTCTCCTGGCTGTAGATAACGATGCCTTCACCGTCATGCAGAGATCCTTTAAGAAGGAAACCGGAAAGAAATGTGGAAGGAACCTCATCTCTTTGTACTGTATATACGTCATCTATTCTGAAAATAGAGTCTGAATTTTCTACTACTTCAGGTATTGTGTTATTAGTGTTCTCGGCCATAACGAAAACCCCCGTGATTATTATTTTGAGGCTGTTGGTCACATTATTAGACATACAGCTACAATTGGTCACATTATACCATATATCCAATATACAAGCATAGACATAAAGTATTAAATAATGATTAAATTTTTACATGATAAACAAATAAATAAAAATGTTCACTGGACATTTTTACATTAAAGCACTAAAATTAGAAAAGCAGTTTTTATTTTGCATAAAGGAGATCACCTGATGAGTGAAAGAAGAATAGGAACCGTATCCAGGGGAATCAGAGGCCCGGTTATCAGAGAAGGAGACGATCTTGCCGGGATAGTTACGGAAAGCGTACTGCTGGCTGCCCGGGATGAAGGCTTTGAACTCAGAGACAGAGATGTGGTAGCGGTAACAGAATCGATTGTTGCCCGCTCACAGGGGAATTATGCGAGTGTCGATGCCATTGCAAAAGATATTAAAGATAAGTTTGGCGGAGGACATTTGGGAATTACGTTTCCGATCCTTTCCAGAAACAGATTTGCCATCGTTTTGCGTGGGATCGCAAAGGCTGCAGATAAGATAACATTGATGCTGAGCTTTCCTTCCGATGAGGTGGGGAACGCTCTCATTCCGGAAGATGTTTTTTATGAATCAGGGCTCAATCCCTATACGGATGTTCTTTCGGAAGAGGATTACCGAAAACAGTTTGGTTTCATAAAGCATGAGTTCACAGGTGTTGATTATGTGGAATATTACGGAGATCTCATCCGTGAATGCGGTGCTGAAGCAGAGATCATTTTTTCAAACAATATAAAGACTATCCTGGACTACACCGGTAATGTACTTTGCTGCGACATTCATAAAAGATTCCAGTCAAAGGACATCCTTGTGAAGAATGGTGCGAAAAAAGTGTACGCCCTTGACGATATACTTACTTCGCCGGTGGACGGAAGCGGGTATAATGAGAAATACGGTCTTCTCGGATCAAATAAATCCACTGAAGACATCATCAAACTCTTCCCCAGGGACTGCGGGTCGCTTGTTAATGAAATACAAGCCATGTTCAAGGAAAAAACAGGAAAGAACATAGAGGTTATGGTATACGGAGACGGTGCCTTTAAGGATCCCCAGGGTAAGATATGGGAACTTGCAGATCCTGTTGTATCACCGGGATATACTTCAGGTCTTGAAGGAACTCCTAATGAGTTGAAGCTGAAGTATCTGGCGGATAATGATTTTAACCATCTTTCAGGAGATGCCCTGAAAGAAGCGATAAAGGACCGTATCAAGGAAAAGGACAAAGATCTTACGGGTAATATGGCTTCACAGGGTACGACTCCCAGACAGATCACGGATCTTATCGGGTCGCTTTGTGATCTTACCAGCGGTTCGGGAGATAAAGGAACTCCTATAGTGCTGGTACAGGGTTATTTTGATAATTATACGGATTAAAAAGGATGTGCCGGTCTTAAAGGGAATTGCCGGTTATCTGAAATAAAAAACAGCCGGAATGAGCGGTATTTGGATATAAAAAACAAGGAGGATATTGAACATGTCAGCAATAGAAATAACAAAGGATAATTTTGAATCAGAGGTAGTAAAAAGCGAGATCCCCGTTGTTTTGGATTTCTGGGCTACATGGTGCGGACCCTGCCAGCTTCAGGGACCCGAGCTTGAGAAATTTGCACAGGCAAATGAAGGAAAGATCAAGGCAGCCAAGATAAATGTAGACGATCAGCCCGAGCTTGCGGCACAGTTTGGCGTACAGTCTATCCCTACGCTGGTGCTTGTTCAGAACGGTACAGAAGCTAAGAGAGTTGTGGGACTTCAGTCAGCAGACCAGCTTGCGGCACAGTTTTTGGGCTAAGGGTATGATCCTATGCGGGACCTGGATGTTTCTGAGATAACAAAAAATGTAAAAGAAATGTGCATAGAAGCGAATATCTTCATGGAAGAGGATATGAAAGAAGCCATTTATAAGGCTTATGATACAGAATCCTCTGAAGTCGGAAGAAGTGTTCTTGCACAGTTAAAAGAAAATATGAAGATTGCAGAAAACGAGCGTATTCCAGTGTGTCAGGACACCGGGATGGCGGTCGTTTTTCTTGACGTTGGGCAGGATGTGCATTTTACGGGCGGAGATATCACCGAAGCTGTGAATGAAGGGATACGTCAGGGATATACCGAGGGTTATTTAAGAAAGTCTATAGTTTCCGACCCTTTTCAGCGTGAGAATTCCGGTGATAATACTCCGGCCGTGATCCATTTTAATATCGTGCCGGGGGACAGAGTTATCATTACCCTGGCTCCTAAAGGTTTCGGAAGCGAGAATACCAGCAGGATATTCATGCTGAAGCCTTCAGACGGCATTGAGGGAGTTAAAAAAGCAGTCATCGATACGGTGACAGAGGCAGGACCTAATGCCTGTCCGCCGTTTGTGGTAGGAGTCGGTATTGGCGGTGATTTTGAAAAATGTGCCATCATGGCAAAAAAAGCACTTACACGTCATGCCGGTATAAAAGGTTCCCTGGGTTCACTTGAAAAGGAGCTGCTTGACAGGATAAACGAAAGCGGCATAGGTCCTGCAGGTCTTGGGGGCAGCGTAACTGCTCTTGCCGTTAAGATAGAAACGTTTCCTACCCATATTGCCGGACTTCCGGTGGCTGTCTGTATGTGCTGTCATGCAAACCGTCACAAGCAAAGAAGCCTTTGAAGTACCTTATTCGTTTTACGAAAGGATATGGACAGAAATATGCAGGGATCAGATACAAAAAAATTAAATCTTCCCCTGGACAAGCCGGAAGCAGAAAGCCTCCGGGCAGGGGACAGGGTGCTCCTTACGGGCGAGATTTATGCTGCGAGGGATGCGGCTCATCAGCGGATGTATGGGATCATATCCGAATGCGAAGCTGCCGGAGAAGATCCCCGGTCCGGACTGCCCTTCCCTTTAGAAGGAGCGGCAGTTTATTATATGGGACCCTCACCTGCTCCGCCGGGTAAGGTCATAGGTTCTGCAGGACCCACTACTTCCGGGCGTATGGACAAATATACTCCAGGGCTCCTTGATATGGGGCTTAAAGTTATGATAGGCAAGGGGAAACGTAATACATCCGTAAATGATGCCATAGTCAGGAACGGCTGTGTTTATCTTGCTGCAGTAGGCGGGGCAGGGGCTCTTCTTTCCAAGTGTATAAAAAGATCAGAGGTTATAGCTTATGATGACCTGGGAGCTGAGGCTGTCAGACGGTTATATGTTGAGGATTTTCCTGCTATCGTGGTGACTGACAGTACCGGAAAGTGTCTTTATGCGTAATACAAAGAAAAAAATGAACCATGCATTGTGTTCAGATTATAAAAAAAACTTGTAAAACCGCATAAATAGTGGTATAATCTCACGGATAATCGGTTGGTTTGTGGTAGTGGCCGGCCGGGATCGTTTTCACCTGTCGAAAAAAAGTACTTCCAAGAATGAAATCGGAGGACACGGATACTGTGGAAGAATACATAGTAAAGGGCGGCACACCTCTTAAAGGCGAGGTCAGGATAAGCGGCGCCAAGAATGCGGCTTTGGGTATTTTAGCCGGAGCCATCATGGCTGACGAACCTGTCACCATAGAGAATGTGCCTGATGTCAGAGATGCCCACGTAATCCTGAATGCGATAGAGGGCGTGGGTGCGGCTGTAAAAGAGATAGATAAGAACACATATATAATTAACGGAAAAACCATACATAGTATAGATATCCAGTACGAACAGGTTAAAAAAATAAGGGCATCATATTATCTTATAGGTGCTCTTTTAGGAAAGTATCATGAGGCGAAGGTTGCGCTGCCCGGCGGATGTGACATCGGCAGCAGACCCATCGATATGCATATAAAAGGTTTTAAGGCGCTTGGTGCGGAAGTAGACATCGAGGCCGGAGGAGTGGTATGGGCCAGAGCTGAGAAACTTACCGGTGCTCATATTTATTTTGATATGGTTTCTGTCGGTGCTACTATTAACCTTATGCTGGCTGCATGCATGGCTGAAGGAGAAACGGTTCTTGAGAATGCTGCAAAGGAGCCGCATGTGGTTGATGTGGCAAACTTCCTGAACGCGATGGGGGCGGCAGTAAAGGGTGCCGGAACGGATGTTATACGTATCAAGGGTGTGGATAAGCTTCACAAGGCCGCATATTCCATAATACCTGACCAGATCGAAGCCGGGACCTTTATGGTAGGAGCGGCAGTAACAGGAGGAGATGTCACCGTTTGCGAGGTGATCCCCAAGCATCTTGAGTCTATATCGGCAAAACTTATGGAGATGGGCTGTACTGTTGAAGAGGGAGACGACACGGTACGTGTGATAGGAGCAGAGCGTCTT